>NZ_JBEOZK010000023.1:0-133127 GCF_040297565.1 Streptomyces sp. NPDC001728 | reverse complement strand
CGTCGTCGCCGGCGGACTGACCCTCGAGGACGGCGCCCGCGTCGTCGCCCTCCGCTCCAAGGCACTCCGCGTCCTCTCCGGCGGCGGCGGCATGGGCTGGGTGGCCGTCCCGGAGTCCCGGGCGGAGGAACTGCTGGCCCCGTGGGACGGGCGGATCTCGGTCGCGGCCGTGAACGGCCCGAACTCGACCGTGGTCGCCGGACAGCCCGAGGCGCTGGAGGAGCTGCTCAGCCAGTGCGAGGCCTCGGGGGTGTGGGCCCGCCGGATCCCGGTGGACTACGCCTCCCACTCCGCGCACGTCGAGGAGATCCGGGACACCCTCGCGCACGAGCTGGCCGGCGTCGCCCCGCGCTCGGGCCGGATCGCGTTCCACTCCACGGTGACCGGCGGTGTGCTCGACACGGCCGAGCTGGACGGGGCCTACTGGTTCCGCAACCTCCGCAGCAAGGTGCGGCTCGCCGAGGTCGTGGAGCGACTGGCCACACCGCAGACGGTGTTCGTCGAGGTCAGCGCGCATCCCGTCCTCGTCCAGGGTGTCTCGGAGACGCTGGGCGACCGGGGCGCGGCGGTCGGCACGCTCCGCCGCGACAAGGGCGGTCTTGAGCGGTTCGTGGAGTCCGCCGCCGAGGCCTGGTCGCACGGTGTCGCGGTGGACTGGCCGACGGTCCTCGCCCCGTACGGCGCCCACACCGTCGAGCTGCCCTCGTACCCCTTCCAGCGCAGCCACTTCTGGCTGGACACCACACCCGCCGCCGCCGCCCCGCAGGGCGCGTCCCGTCCTGCGGCCGAACTTGCGTCACCCGTGGACCTGTTGGGCGTACGGCTTCCGTCGTCGCCGCTCGCTCAGGCGCAGTTCGCCCCCCGGTTCGACCCGGTGGCGCACCCCTGCCTCGGTGACCATGTGGTCGGCGGTCGGCCGGTGGTCAGCGCCGGTGTGTTCGTGGAGTCGCTGATCGAGGCGGTCACCGAACTCGCGGGGCCGGGCCCGGTCACCGTCGAGGACCTGGACGTGCCCGTCGACCTGGTGCTGGACCCGGTCGGAACCGACCGGTCTCCGGACGGCGAGCACGACGCCCAACTCGTCGTGAACGACGGCACGTTCCGCTACTACGCCCAGGACTCGGCCGGCGGCTGGCAGCTGCACGCGCAGGGGCGGGTCAGGTCGGGCGCGTGCGCCGCGCCCACGGTGACGCTCGCCCCGGTCGGTTCGGGCCGCGAGCTGACCGGCGACGAGCTGTACCGGCTGCTGTGGCGGCGCGCCCTCTACCTCGGCTCCGCCGCCCGCTGGGTGGAGCGACTGCGCCTGGGCCGGGGTGAGGCCACCGCGGAGCTGCGGGCCGCCGTGCCCGGCGAGGCAGACCCGTATCTGATCCACCCCGGGCTCGTCGACGCGATGTTCCAGACCGCGCTGGCCTGCTTCCCCACGGACGGTCCGGCGCTCGTGCCGGTCGGCCTGGAGCGCTTCGTCCACTACCAGCGCAGCGGCCCCCTGGACCTGCTGCGATGTCACGCCGAACTGTTCGACGACGGCACGCGGGCCCGCATCCGGCTCGTCGGCGCGCACGGCAGGCTGGTCGCCGAGGCGGACGGCGTGAGGTTCGCCCCCGCTCTGACCCGCCCGGCGGCGGGCCCCGGCGCGGGACCCATGGGCGTACGGGAGGCCGTGGCCGCACCCGTATCCGCGACGGCGGTGCCGCCCGCAGCGCGCGGGCGGGTCGCGGTCCCGAAGGCGGAGAGCCCGGCTCCCGCCCCGGCGGCGAGCATGGACCCGGCCGTTGACGCGGCCCCCACGCCCGAGGCGGTACGGGCCCTCGTGACCCGTACCGTCGCCCAGGCGCTGGGCACCACGGCGTCCCGGCTCGACGCCGGGCAGTCCCTGCAGGCGCTCGGTCTGGACTCGTTGATCGCGATGAAGATCCGGACGACGCTGAACCAGGAGTTCGACGTCCTGCTGCCGATGACGGCGTTCCTCAACGGCCGGAGCACCGAGGACATCGCCAAGGACGTGCTCGCCACGCTCGGGACCGAGGCCGAAACGCCTTCGGAGACGGGTGAGGGGGCCGAGAGCCCACAGGCCGACGGCCCGGCCGAAGCGGCCGACGACGCCGGGCGCTACGAGCCCTTCGCCCTGACCGACCTCCAGCAGGCCTATCTGGTGGGCCGTGGCGACGCCTTCGAACTCGGCAACACCTCCACCTACTTCCAGATCGAGATCGACCTGGAGAACGTGGACCTCGACCGGCTCGGTGCCTCCCTCCGGGCGATGATCGAGCGGCACGACATGCTGCGGGCGGTCTTCACCGCCGAGGGCGAGCAGCGGGTACTGCGTGAGGTCCCGGCGTACGTGATCCGCGAGACGGACGTCTCCGCGCTGGACGCCGCCGGGCGCGAGGCCGCGCTCACCGCCGTCCACGAGGAGATGCGGCACCAGGTGTTCGACACCGCCCGCTGGCCGCTGTTCGACGTGCGGGTGACCCGGACCGACGAGCGGACGATCCGGCTGCACGCCGGCTTCGACGCCCTCGTCATCGACGGGTTCAGCACATCGATCCTGTTCAAGGAGTGGGCCGCGCACTACCGGGGCGAGACGCTGCCCGAACTGGAGTTGCGCTACCGGGACTACGTACGAGAGGCCCGCGCCCAGGAGACCGGACCCGAGTACGACCGGGCGCTCGCCTACTGGCGGGACCGGCTCGACACCCTGCCGCTCGCGCCCCAACTGCCGCTGGCGGTAAGCCCGTCGAGTCTGGAGCAGCCGGTGTTCACCCACCGGGGCGCGACGCTCCCGGAGGAGGACTGGACCCGGTTCAAGCGGCATGCGGCGACAGCCGGGGTCAGCCCCTCCGCCGCCCTGTGCACCGCGTACGCGCAGGTGATCGCGGAGTGGAGCGCCACGCCCGACTTCTCGCTGAACCTGCTCTACTTCAACCGGATGCCGCTGCACCCGCAGGTCGGTGATGTCATCGGCAACTTCTCCACCACGCTGATGCTGGAGATCCGCGACTCGGCCGACGACGCGTTCGCCGCCCGCGCCTCCGACGTCCAGAGCCGGCTGTGGAGCGACATGGAGCACAGCCAGGTCAGCGGCGTCCAGGTGCTGAGGGAGCTGAACCGGGCCCGCGGCGGCTCGGTGCGGGCCGCCGCACCGGTCGTCTTCACCAGCCTGGTGAACTTCGCGGGGCAGCAGGACACCGAGCGGCGCGGAGTCGTGCAGTATCTGGCCGGCCTCGGTGAGAACGGCCGCCAGGTGAGCAGTTCGGTGCGTACCCCGCAGGTGTGGCTGGACCACCAGGCGGTCGAGGAGGCCGGTGAGCTGGTCCTCAACTGGGACGTGATCGAGGAGCTGTTCCCGGCGGGCTGTGTCGACGCCATGTTCGACGCCTACGTGCGGATGCTGCACGAGCTGTCCCGGGACCCCTCGGCCTGGCAGCGCCCGAGGCCGGCGCTCCTGCCGGCCGCCGACCTGGACGTACGGGCCGAGGCCAACGCCACCGACGGGCCCGTGCCCGACGGGCTGCTGCACGACGCGGTGCTCGCCCGGGCAGCGGCCACGCCCGACGCGCCCGCCGTCATCTCGCGGGCGCTGACCCTGTCGTACGCGGACCTCGACCGCAGGTCCAACCAGGTGGCGCACGCGCTGCGCGCCCGGGGAGCCGGCCCCGGCGACCTGGTGGCGATCGTGATGGACAAGGGCTGGGAGCAGGTCGTCGCGGCCCTCGGGATCCTGCGGGCCGGGGCGGCGTACGTCCCGATCGACGCCCGGGTGCCGGTCGAGCGGCTGCACGTCCTGCTCGGCAGTGCCGGGATCGGCCGGGTCGTCACCCAGCCGTGGGTGGAGGACACGGCGGACTGGCCGGAGGGCGTGGCCAGGACCGTGGTGCGGACCGACGACGCGGGTGAGGAGCGTCCGCTCGGAAAGTCCGGTGCCAAGCCGTCCGACCTCGCGTACGTGATCTTCACTTCGGGCTCCACCGGGCTGCCCAAGGGCGTGATGATCGAGCACGGCGCGGCCCTGAACACGATCGTCGACGTCAACGAGCGCTACGGCGTCACGGCGGCGGACCGGGCCCTCGGCCTCTCCGCGATGCACTTCGACCTGTCGGTGTACGACGTGTTCGGTCTGCTGTCGGTGGGCGGCGCCCTGGTGCTGCCGGAACCGGCGGCGCACCGCGAGCCCGCCCGCTGGGCGGAGCTGGTCGCCGAGCACGGGGTGACCGTCTGGAACAGCGTGCCCGCGCTGATGGAGATGTTCACCGAGCACGCCCTCGCGAACGGGCTCACCGGGCTGCCGGTGCGGCTCGTCATGATGAGCGGGGACTGGATCCCGGTGACCCTGCCGGGCCGGATACGGCTCCTGCTGCCGGACGCCGGGCTGTGGAGCCTCGGCGGCGCCACGGAGGCGTCGATCTGGTCGATCCTGCACCCCATCGGGGAGGTCGACGACGACTGCGTGAGCATTCCGTACGGCAAGGCGATGCGTAACCAGCGCTTCCATGTGCTCGACGGCGCCATGCGGCCCTGCCCCGTGTGGGTGCCCGGCGACCTCTACATCGCCGGGGTCGGGCTGGCCCGTGGCTATCTCAACGACGAGACCAAGACCCGCGCCGCGTTCCTGCACCACCCGGTGACCGGTGAGCGCCTCTACCGCACCGGTGACCTGGGGCGCTTCCTGCCGGACGGCTCCATCGAGTTCCTCGGCCGGCAGGACTCCCAGGTGAAGATCCAGGGCTATCGCATCGAGCTGGGCGAGGTCGAGGCCGCTCTCACCCAGTGCGAGGGGGTGCGGTGCGCCGCGGTCGTCGCGGCGGGCGAGCAGCACGGGCCCAAGCGGCTGATCGCGTACGTCGTCCTCGACGAGGGGCGCGAGGACAGCGAGCAGCAGGTCATCGAGGCGCTGCGCGAGGTCGTCCCGCCGCATCTGGTGCCGCAGCGCGTCCTCGTCCTGGACGAGCTGCCGCTCAGCGACAACGGGAAGGTCAACCGGGCGGCGCTGCCCGCGCCCGACGAGGTCGCGGTCGAGGGCGCCGGGTTCGTCGCCCCCCGCGACGAGGTGGAACGTCGGCTGGCGGAGATCTGGTCGGAGTTCTTCGGTCTGACCGAGATCGGGGTGACGGCGAGCTTCTTCGACCTCGGCGGGGACTCGCTGCTCGCGGTACGGCTGATGGCCAGGATCGCCCGCGGTCTGGGCCGCAGCCTGCCGCTGTCCAGCCTCTTCGCCCGGCCCACCATCGAGCTGCTCGCCCGGGCGGTTCGGGAGGCCGGCAGCGGCGAGGAGGGGCGGACGGCACTGGTGCCGGTGCGCACCACCGGTTCGCGGACTCCGCTGGTCTTCGTCCACCCGGTCGGCGGTGACGTGCTCTGCTACGCGGAACTCGCCGAACTCCTCGGCGAGGAGCAGCCGTTCTACGCCCTCCAGCTGCCGGACGCCCCGCTGTCGAGCGTCACGGACATGGCCGCCCACTACGTCTCGGCGGTCCGCGAGGCGCTGCCGGAGGGCCCGTACCGGCTCGGCGGCTGGTCGATGGGCGGGGTGATCGCCCTGGAGATGGCGGCCCAGCTCACCGCGGCGGGTGCCGAGGTGGAACTGCTCGCCGTGATCGACCTGATGGTGGATCCGGGACCGGCCGGGGGGACGCCCGTCTCCGACGAGGTGCTGCTGTCCTGGTTCGCCCGGGACCTGGCGGGGCTGGCCGGGGTGAGCTGGGAGCTGCCGCCCGAGGCCTTCGACGGCCGCCCCCCGGTGGAGGTGCTGCACACGGAGGCACGTGCCGCCGGGGCGCTGTCCGAGGACATCGACCTCGGGACGCTGAGCCGTATCGCCGACCGGTTCCGGAGCAACTACCGGGCCCTGCTGAGCCACACGCCCAGCGGCTTCGCCGGGCGGGTGCTGTCCCTGCGCGCGGCGGACGGCGGCGCGACGCCCGAGACGGCGGCCCGCTGGATGGAGCTCTTCCCCGGCGACGCCACGCTCGTCGACGTGCCCGGCGACCACTACACGGTGATGCGCGGCGAGCGGCTGCGCGTCCTGGCCGGTGAGCTGCGCCGGGCACTGGACGGCGACCCGGACGCCGCCGTGACCGGCGCGGGGTCCCACCGGGCCGTCGACGCCCACTGATCCGAACCGGCCGGGCCGCCTCGCAAGCGGCCCGGCCGGACCCCGCGGGGCCGGTCGTGCCGGCCTCGCGGGTCCAGGTCCAAGAAACGAGGACGAACGGAATGCGAATAGATCAGGCCGACCGGAACAGCGCCGGAGCGGGCCGATGAGCGCCCTGCCGGCCGACGTGCCGGTCGCCGTCATCGGAGCGGGCCAGTCCGGCCTCGCCGCCGCGTACCACCTGCGGCAGGCGGGCGTACGGTGTGTGGTCCTCGACGCGGGGAGCGAGGTCGGGGAGACCTGGCGACGGCGCTGGGACTCGCTGACGCTGTTCACGTCGGCGCAGTTCTCCGGGCTGCCGGGCCTGCCCTTCCCCGGCGAGGGAGCGCACTACCCCGGCAAGGACGAGGTGGTGGCGTATCTGCGGGACTACGTCGAGCGGTTCGACCTTCCGGTCCTCACCGACCAGCGGGTGCTGTCGCTGCGCGCCGACGGTGACGGCTATCTGCTGACCACCGCGCACGGCGTGTGCCGTGCCGGCCAGGTCGTGATCGCGACCGGCCCGTTCGGCACGCCCCGGCTGCCGGAGTTCGCCGCCGGGCTGAGCCCGGACGTGCCCACCCTGCACACCAGCGAGTACCGGAGCCCCGCCCAGGTGCCGTCCGGCACCGTGGTGGTCGTCGGCGACGGCAACTCGGGGCGGCAGATAGCCGCGGAGCTGGCCGGGACCCACAGTGTGGTGCTCAGTTGCAGCGACAAGGTCTCGCCGCCGCTGCCGCAGACCGTCCTCGGGCGGGACATGTTCTGGTGGATGAGCGTCATCGGTGTGATGAGCCTCCCGGTGAACATGCGGGCGCCCGACCCGATCGTGGGCGACCGGGTGCCCGAACTGGCCGCGGCGGGCGAGCTGCGGACGGTGGGCCGGATCACGGCGGCCGAGGGCGCCGAGCTGGTCGCCGCGGACGGCGAGCGGGTCAAGCCGTCCACGGTGATCTGGGCGACCGGCTTCCGCACCGACTGGAGCTGGCTCGACCCGGAGATGCTGGACGAGTCCGGGCAGCCCCGGCAGACGGAGGGCCTGGGGGCGTCGCCCGGCAGCCACTACCTGGGGCTGTACCGGATGCGTACCCGTGGCTCGGCACTGATCGGCTTCGTCGGCCGGGACGCCGAGCACGTCGCGGCGGCCGTCGTCTCCGCCGCCCGCAGCACCACGACCACCTCCCCCACGGCAGAAGGTGAGCCGTCATGACCACCGACATCGACACCGCCACCGAGATCAATGAACTCGACGTCCTGGGCGCCCTGTTGGCGTTCGACTTCATCGGGTTCGCGCAGAAGTCCGCCTCCCTCGATCCCACCGGGGCGCACTACGGGAAGGCGGTGGGGGCCGCCTTCGGGATCGCGGTCCGGCAGCGCTTCCCGCGGGGCGCGACGGGGCAGGAGATCGACGGGTACGTCGCGGAGTTCCTCGGCTCCCTCGAGGCGGGCGCGGAGGACTTCGACGCGGCGGTCCTCGGGCGGCTGTTCACCGACGGTCTGAACGCGGGCTCGGCGCCGGGTGAGCACCTGGATCCCGAGCGGACGATGCAGGCCCGTCTCGTCCTGACGCTCCGGCTGGTACGGGAGCTGGGCCTCGGCCCCGACGGGCAGCGGGAGCTGCTGGCGGAGGCGGCGCGCCTCACGGCTGCCTGAGGCGTACGGGGAACGGCTGGGCGTGCGGGGGCCCCGGGGCGATCCGGGGCCGTACGGGAATCGGCTGGGCGTACGGAGGCGCCCCGGCGAACCCGGGGCCCCCGGTGAGCGGCGCCCCGGGTGGTCCGGGGCGCCGCTCGGCCGCTCACTCCGTGGGCGGCGCCTGCCCGTCGGGCTCACCCGGGACCCAGACGTCCAGTGCCCCTTCCGCGTGCAGCGCCCGTACCGCCCGCTTGTCGTACTTGCCGACGCTGGTCTTGGGTACGGCGTCCACGAACGACCAGCGCTCGGGCACCCACCAGCGGGCCACCCGCCCGGTGAGGAACGCCCGTAGCCCGTCGCCGTCGACGTCGGCTCCCGGCACCAACGACACACAGGCCAGGGGTCGTTCCTCCCAGCGGGGGTCGGGCACGCCGACCACGATCGCCTCCAGGACGGCGGGGTGCTCGATGATCGCGTTCTCCAGCTCGATGGTGGAGATCCACTCGCCGCCGCTCTTGATGCCGTCCTTGAGGCGGTCGCTGACCACCACCCAGCCGCCCGGCTCGATCACTCCCAGGTCGCCGGTGCGCAGCCAGCCGTCGTGGAACTTCTCCGGGGACTCCTCGGTGTTGAAGTACGACCCGGTGACCCAGGGTCCCCGCAGCTCCAGTTCGCCCACGGAGGTGCCGTCCCAGGGCTGTTCGGTGCCGTCCTCCGCGATCAGCCGCGCCTGGACGAAGGGCATGACCCGGCCGCTCTTGGCCAGCCAGCCGACCTCGTCCTCGTCCGGGGTGTCGTGCGGGGGGACCGCGAAGGTGGCCAGGGGGCTGGTCTCGGTCAGGCCCCAGCCCTGCTTGAGACGGACCCCGTAGCGTTCCTTGAGCCGGGTGAGCAGGGCGCGCGGCGGGGTCGCGCCGCCGCAGCCCGCGAGTCTTACGGCGCTCAGGTCGAGCGGGTGGCGCTCGCCGTGGTGCACGAGGCTGTTCCAGATGGTGCAGATCGCCGCGACCGCGGTGGGCCGCTCCTCGTTGATGATGCGGGCGAGGTCGGGGGTGTGGAGCTGCCGGCCGTTCATGATGAGGTCGGAGCCCGCCAGCCAGGCGGAGTACGGCCAGCCCCAGGCGTTGGCGTGGAACATCGGCACGATCGGCAGCACCCGGTCGCCGTCGTGCATGGCGAAGCCCGAACCGCCCGAGACGCCGAGGGTGTGGAGGACGATGGAGCGGTGACTGTAGGCCACGCCCTTGGGGTTGCCGGTGGTGCCGGTGGTGTAGCAGAGGGCCGCCGCGTCCCGCTCGTCCAGGTCGGGCCAGTCGAAGCCGGGGCGCTCGGCGGCGAGCAGCGCGTGCCAGTCGTGCACGGCGATGTGCGCGGGCAGGTCCGGTTCCGGCGCGTCACCGATGACGACCAGGTGGCGTACGCTCCCCAGCCGGTCGCGCAGGGGGACGAGCATGTCGAGCAGGGTGGCGTCGACGAGGAGGACGGCGTCCTCGGCGTGCTCGACGACATAGCCCAACTGGTCGTGGTGGAGGCGGAGGTTGAGGGTGTGCAGTACGGCGCCCATGCTGGGTACGGCGAGGTAGGCCACCAGGTGTTCGGGGGTGTTCCAGGCGAGGGTGGCGACCCGCTCGCCGGTCCGCACACCCAACCGGGCCAGTGCGGAGGCCAGTTGTCCGGCCTGTCCGGCGATGTCGGCGAAGGTCTGCGTGGACCGGGCGGCAGGCCCGTCGGCGCAGCGCACCACCCGGCTGTCCCCGTAGACGCGCCGACCGTGGGTGAGGATGTCACGGACGAGCAGTTCCCGGTCCTGCATCGTGCTCTTCATGGTGCGGCTCCCTGAAGGTGCGCGGCGAGAAGGACGGCGTACGAGGGGCCGGTTCAGCCCAGGTACTCGATGTCGCCGAGCAGGGTGCTGCTGACGTGGTCGTGGTCCAGCAGGTTGACCCGGGCGTTCATCTTGCCGCTGCCCCGGACGAAGGCGTAGTTGCCGGTGCCGCCGGTGATCGTGAAGGTGCCGGTCGGGTAGACCAGGGTGTCCGCGGTGAGCGGGGCGCTGAGGCGGTAGCTGAGGTTGAGCTTGTCGCCGTCGGGCTCGGTGATCGTCGCGGTCCCCCTGATGTCCCACTTGCCGGGGACGGTCGCGGTGCACGCCTCCTCGTCCTGCGTCCAGGTGCCGCCGTTGGTGAGCGGCTTGCCGGTGGACGTCCCCGATCCGACGACCTTGTAGCCGTTGCAGCCGACGGTGTCGGGGTGGGTGGTCGCGACCACGGCGAAGGTGTTGCCGATGTCGACCGTGGGAAGGTAGGCCGCGGCGACGGCCGTGCGGTCGGTGTCGGCCGCGAAGGTGACGCCGGCCGTACCGCCGGTGACCAGTAACGCTCCGGCCACCGCACCCGCGACGCGCGCCGACCAGCGAAGGGCAAGTCCTGACATGTTCTCCCCCGTAGATGCACGAAATCTGTCCAACGGCGCCTGATTGAAGGCCTGTTGGCGACAGTTTCGCGGATCGGGGGTCCCCCGTCGAGGCGTTCGCCCGGGTCGGGCGGACGTATTCCGCCCTAGGCTCCGGCCGGTCCGTCGTCCTTGGCCCACAGCGAGCGGACATGGCCCAGGTGGCGGGTCATACAGGCCTCCGCGCCCTCGGCGTCCCCGGCCAGCATCAGGTCCAGGAGCTCGATGTGCTCCTCGGCCGAAGGGATCAGGTTCCCGCTCTCGTCCAGGGCGGTGAGCCCGTAGAGCCGCGAGCGCTTGCGCAGGTCACCGACGGTCTCGACCAGGCGTTCGTTGCCCGCGAGGCCGAGGAGGGTCAGGTGGAAGAGCCGGTCGGCCTCCAGGTAGCCGATGAGGTCGTGCTCGCGGGCGGCGCGCACGATCTCCTCGGCGACCGGGCGCAGCGCCTCCAGGTCCTCGCGGGCGGCGGACCGGGTGATGTCGACGACCGTCGGGATCTCGACGAGCGCACGGATCTCGGTGAACTGGTCGAGGTCGCGCCCGTCGACCTCGGTGACCCGGAACCCCTTGTTGCGGACGGGCTCGACCAGGCCCTCCCGGGCCAGGTCGAGCATCGCCTCGCGGACGGGGGTCGCGGAGATCCCGAAGTCCTCGGCCAGGGTGGGCGCCGAGTACACCACGCCGGGCCGCAGCTCCCCGGAGATCAGGGCGGCCCGCAGGGCGTGGGCGACCTGGTCGCGCAGCCGCTCGCGGGAGGCGTTCAGGTCGCGATGGGTCAGGTGCCCCATGACGGTGGTGGTCCCTTCGGTTCGGCCGGCGTCACCACCGTACGATGTCACGCCGCGGAGCCCGCGGGGGCCAGGGTGTACGTGCGGGACGACGTGTAGAACTCCAGGGCCGCCCTGCCCTGCTCACGCGGGCCGTGGCCGGACTGCTTGGAGCCGCCGAAGGGCAGGTGGAAGTCGACGCCGGTGGACGGGGCGTTGATCCGGATCATGCCGGTGTCGACGAGGTCGAGTCCGTACAGGGCCGCGTTGAGGTCGGCCGTGTGGACCGAGGTGACGAGTCCGTACGGGACGGAGTTGGTGATCCGTACCGCGTGGGCGAGGTCGTCGGCGGGCAGCAGGGCCGCGACGGGCCCGAACACCTCCTCGTTGAGCAGCTGGTGGCCCGGCGGGACCTTCTCCACCAGGGTCGGGTCGGCGAACCAGCCGGCCCTGGCGGGCACGGTGGCTCCGGCGAGCGCGGAGAGCCCCTGCCAGGCTTCGGCGACCCGGTCGCGCGCGCTCTCGTGTACGAGCGGCCCGCAGACCGTGGCCGGGTCCGCGGGGTCACCGACCCGGATCGCGCGGAAGGCCTCGGAGAGGGCCTCGCGCAAGGGGTCGAGGGCCGCGCCGACGGCGACGACCCGGCTGGTGGCGGTGCACTTCTGGCCCGCGAAGCCCGCGACGGCCCCGGCGATGTGCGCCGCCGCCTGGGCGATGTCCGCGTCGGGCAGGACGATCGCCGCGTTCAGACCGCCCATCTCGGCCTGCACGGGGATGCCCCGTGCCGTCGCCGCGCGGGCGACGGCCCGGCCGACGGGGGTGGAGCCGGTGAAGGAGACGACGTCGGCGGCCGAGACGAGGGCGTTGCCCTCGGTGGCCCCGCCCGGCAGGACGGTGAAAACCTTCTCCGGCAGCGCCTGCTCGATGATCTCCGCGAGCCGCAGGGCGCACGCGGTGGCCTCGGGCGCCGGCTTGAGGACGACCGTGTTGCCGACCGCGAGCGCCGGGGCGGCCTTCCAGCTGGGGATGGCGAAGGGGAAGTTCCAGGGCGTGACGAGTCCCGCCACGCCGTGCGGGCGGCGCCGGTTCAGGAGCAGTCCGGGCCCCGCCGCCGTCTCGTGGACGGCGCCGGTGGGCTCGTACGGCGCCTGGGCGTAGTAGCGCCAGATCGCGGCGGCGCGGGCGATCTCGGCCCTGGCCTCGCTGAGGGGCTTGCCGACCTCGCGCACGGCGAGGTCGGCCAGCTCCTCGGCCGCTGCCTCCAGGGCGGCGCCGACCGCGCCGAGGGCGGCCGACCGGGCGGCGGCCCCGCCGCGCAGCCAGCCGGGCTGGGCGGTGCGGGCCCGCTCGACGGCGTCGGCGGCGGCGAAGGCGCCCGGGGTGGTGAGGCGTACGAGCACGTCGTCCGGGTCCGCGGGGTTGTGGGAGACGAGGGTGGAGATGTCGGTGATCACAGGAGGAAGCCTCCGGGGAAGGGGTCGTCCGGGTCGAGGAAGTACTGGGCGGTGCCGGTGATCCAGGCGCGGCCCGTGACGGTCGGGATGACGGCGGGGAAGCCGCCGACCTCCGTCCCGGCGGTGAGCCGGCCGGTGAACCGGGTGCCGATGAAGGACTCGTTGACGAAGTCGCGGTCCAGCGGGAGTTCGCCCCTGGCGTGCAGCTGGGCCATCCGGGCGCTGGTGCCGGTGCCGCACGGGGAGCGGTCGAACCAGCCGGGGTGGATGGCCATCGCGTGCCGCGAGTGCGTGGCGTCGGAGCCGGGGGCGGTGAGGTAGACGTGCTTCAGCCCGGCGATCTCGGACTGGGTGGGGTGCACGGGCCGGTCCGGGGAGGCGTTGATGGCGTCCATGATCGCCAGCCCGGCGGCGAGGAGGTCGTCCTTGCGCTCGCGCTCGAAGGGCAGCCCCAGGTCGTCGAGGGAGACGAAGGCGTAGAAGTTGCCGCCGAAGGCGAGGTCGTAGACGACCTTGCCGAAGCCGGGGACGTCCACGGCGCGGTCCAGGCCGACGCTGAAGGCGGGGACGTTGGTGAAGGTGGCGGACTTCGCGACGCCGTCCTCCACCAGGACGTCCACGGAGACGAGGCCCGCCGGGGTGTCGAGCCGCACGGTGGTGACGGGCTCGGACACCGGGACCATGCCGGTCTCGACGAGGACGGTCGCGACCCCGATGGTGCCGTGGCCGCACATCGGCAGGAGGCCCGACACCTCGATGTAGAGGACTCCGTAGTCGGCGTCGGGGCGGGTGGGCGGCTGGAGGATCGCGCCGCTCATCGCCGCGTGGCCGCGCGGCTCGAACATCAGGAGCGTCCTGAGGTGGTCGAGGTGCTCGATGAAGTGGAGCCTGCGCTCGGCCATCGTGGCGCCGGGAATGACACCGACGCCTCCGGTGATCACCCGGGTGGGCATGCCCTCGGTGTGGGAGTCGACGGCGTGGAAGACATGACGCGTACGCACGGAGTTCCTTTCGGTGGGCGGTCGGAACGGTCGGAGCGGCGCCCGGTACGGCCGGGGCGGCCGGTGGCCGGGGGGTCCCGGCGACCGGCGGTGGGTCCCGTCAGCGGTGGCCGTCGGCGACGGCCTTCTCGGTGGCGGTGCGCACGGCGGCCTCGATCGCGCCGTCGAGCGGGAGGCGCGGCGGACGGGTGGGCCCGCCCTTGCGGCCGGCGATGTCCATGGAGAGCTTGATGGACTGGACGAACTCGACCTTGGAGTCCCAGCGGAGCAGGGAGTGCAGGGAGGAGTAGAGCGAGCGAGCGGTGCCCATGTCGCCCGAGACGGCGGCGCGGTACAGCTCGGCGCAGCTGGCGGGGAAGGCGTTGGGGTAGCCGGCGATCCAGCCGACGGCGCCGGCGAGGGCCAGTTCCAGGAGGACGTCGTCGGCGCCGATCAGCAGGTCGAGCTCGGGGGCGAGCTCGCCGATCTCGTACGCCCTGCGGACGTCGCCGCTGAACTCCTTCACGGCGACGATGCTGCCTGCGCCGTGCAGCTTGGCGAGGAGGCTCGGGACGAGGTCGACCTTCGTGTCGATCGGGTTGTTGTACGCGACGATCGGGATGCCGACCTCGGCGACGTCGGCGTAGTGGGCGACGACGGAACGCTCGTCGGCGCGGTACGCGTTGGGCGGCAGGAGCAGGACCGAGCCGCAGCCGGCCTCGGCGGCCTGCTCGGCCCAGCGGCGGGACTCGGCGCTGCCGTAGGCGGCGACGCCGGGCATGACCCGCGCGCCGTCACCGGCGGCGGCGACGGCGGTGCGGACGACCTGGGCGCGCTCTTCGGCGGTGAGGGTCTGGTACTCGCCGAGGGAGCCGTTGGGGACGACGCCGTCGCAGCCGTTGGCGATCAGCCAGGCCACGTGCTCGGCGTAGGCGTCGTAGTCGACGGAGAGGTCTTCCTTGAAGGGCAAGGTGGTGGCGACCATGATTCCGCGCCAGGGACGGTCGGTGGACCAGGTGGTGGCGTTCATCTCGACGACCTTTCTGTAATGTGTGACATTTTACTAACAGGGAAGGGGGAGCCCGCAAGGGGTCTCCACCGACTTTCGGGGTTCTCCGGAAGGGCTTTCCATGCCGCTGCCGGCAGCGGCGTCCCGGCCGCCGCCGGCAGCGCGGCCCGAGCCGCTACCGGGAGGGTTCGGCATTCCCGTCCGCCGTCCCGTCGAGCGCGGCGAGCGTCGCCAGCGATACGGGCACGGCGAACGGACGCCGCTCGGCGGGCGGCTCGGGGGTGCCGCCACGGGCCGCGAGGCACGCCACGGCCGTTCCGCACATCCGGCCCTGACACCACCCCATGCCGGCCCGGGTGAGGAGTTTGACGGTCCGGGCGTCGCGCGCCCCGAGCTCGTCGACCGCCTCGCGGATGCGGCCCGCGGGGACCTCCTCGCAGCGGCACACGTCGGTGTCGTCGGCCAGCCAGCCCGGCCAGCCGGGGCCGGGGGCGTGCGCGGCGGACATCACGTCGGCGAAGGCCCGCATCCGGTCCCGGCGGCGGCGGAGACCGGCGACCGCCCCGGCCGCCGGCCGCGCACCGGCGCGGCGGCCGAGCAGCCGGGCGGCTATCGCCCGCCCGGCCAGCTCGCCTTCGGTACGGGCGAGTTCGGCGCCTCCCACGCCGCCGGTCTCGCCCGCGGCCCACAACCCCGGCACCGAGCTCTCCTGGAGGTCGTCCAGGTCCAGGCCCAGGGTGCCGTCCGGCAGCGCGCGGGTGGCGCAGCCGAGGGCGGTGGCCAGCTCGATCTGGGGCACGAGGCCGTGTCCGACGGCGAGCGCGTCGCACGCGATCCGGCGGCCCGCCCCCGGTACGGGCCGCCAGTCGCGGTCCAGGCGGGAGACCGTGACGGCCTCCACCCGGTCGGTGCCGTGCACCTCTGTGACCGCGCTGCGCAGCCGTACGGGCACTCGGTGCCGGGCCAGTGCGGCGCCGTGCACGAGGGCCTCGACGGCCTTGCGCGGGTTGGTGACGAGGGCACGGGGGGTACGGGCGTACCGCAGGTATCCGGCCGCCTCGACGACCGCCGGCACCCGCGCGCCGGCCGAGGCCAGCGAGGAGGCGACGGCGAGCAGCAGCGGGCCGCTGCCGGCCACGACCACCCGACGGCCGGGCAGCACGAGCCCGGACTTGAGCATCGCCTGCGCTCCCCCGGCGCCCACCACGCCGGGCAGGGTCCAGCCGGGGAAGGGCAGCTGGCGCTCGTAGGCGCCGGTGGCGAGCAGCAGCGCGCGGGCGCGGACCCGGACGGGTGCTTCCGCCGTACCGTCGGCACCGGTGACGGCGTGCGCGGCCCAGCTCCCGTCGGCCTCCTTCACGACCGACCACACATGGTGTCCGGTCAGATGGTCGACGCTGCTCTCCGCCAGGCGTCGGCGCAGGTCGGAGAAGGCGGACCAGTCGTGGTGCAGGGCTTCGGGGCGTACGGCGCCGAGGGCGGGCGCCGGGTGCCGGTAGAACTGCCCGCCGGGCTGGGTCGAGGAGTCCAGGAGGGCGACGGAGAGGCCGAGTTCGGCGGCGGTGACGGCTCCGGCGAGCCCGGCGGAGCCCGCGCCGACGACCACGAGGTCGTACGGTCCGGACGCCGACGGGCCCTTCGGCTCAGACGCCGAGGCGGTCATGGCCGTGTCCTTCCTGGGTGGTGATCGCGTCGCCCGGGCGGGCCGGGACCAGACAGGCGCGCCGGTTGGGCTCGCCGTTGACGGTGGCGAGGCAGTCGTAGCACTGGCCGATGCCACAGAAGGCGCCGCGCGGCCGGCCGCCGTCACGGGTGGTGCGCCAGGCCAGGATGCCGGCGCCCCACAGGGCGGCGGCGACGGTCTGGCCGGGCAGGGCGGTGACCCGCCTGCCGTCGAAGGTGATCTCGAACGGCGGGTCGGGCTGTGCACCGACCAGGTCGGTGGGTGTGCGGGCCACGGGCCCTCCTCTCGTGACGGTGGGTGCGCGCCTCAGGCGGTCGCGGTGGCGGTGGTGTCGAAGCGCTCGGGCCGGAAGGGGCGGATGTCGAGGAGAGGTTCGGCTCCGGTCAGACAGGCGGCGACGATCTGCCCGGTGACCGGTGCGAGTCCGATGCCCGCGCCCTCGTGTCCGCAGGCGTGCAGCAGCCCGGGGACCCGGGGGTCGGGTCCGATGGCGGGCAGGTGGTCGGGCAGATAGGGGCGGAAGCCGAGGTAGGTGCGGATGGCCCGTACGGTGCCGAGGACGGGGAACAACGAGGTGGCACCGGCGGCGAGGCGGCGCAGCACCTCGGTCGAGAGGCTCCGGTCGAAGCCGACGCGCTCCCGGCTGGCGCCGATGAGGACGGGTCCCGCCGGGGTGCCCTCGACGACCGCGGAGGTCTGGAGGGCGGCGGAGCCGCTGGCCACGTCGGCCACGTAGTCGGCGGCGTACACCTTGTGGCGGACGACGCGCGGCAGCGGTTCGGTGACCAGGACGAAGCCCCTGCGGGGCAGTACGGGCAGGTCGACGCCGGCGAGTCCGGCGACGGCGCCGCCCCAGGTCCCGGCCGCGTTCACCACGTAGGGCGCGTGGAGTTCGCGGGTGGCGGTCCGCACCCCGCGGACCGCTCCGCCCGCGCCGGTCAGGAGGCCGGTGACCTCCTCCCCCAGCGCGAGGCGGACCCGGTCGCCGACGGTGCCGAGCAGCCGCGCGGCAGCATGGGCGGGCATCACCTGGGAGTCCTGCGGGTAGTGGAATCCGCCGGTGAGGCCCGGTGCGAGGTGGGGCTCCAGGTCGTGGAGCCGGTCACCCGGCACCTCGTGCGCGACGACACCCGCCTTCCCCTGGTGGGCCGCGAACTCGCGCAGGGCGCTCAGTCCCGCCTCGCCGGAGGCGACGACGAGGCCGCCCTTGGCCTCGTACTCGACGGTCGGCGGGAGCCGGTCGGCGAGCTCGGTCCACAGCGTGGTGGAGAGGAGGGCGAGTTCGAGTTCGGGGCCGGGCTCCTTGTCGGAGACCAGGAGGTTGCCCTCGCCCGCTCCGGTCGTGCCGCCCGCGACGGAGCCGCGGTCGACGACGGTGACGGAGAGGCCGGCGAGGGCCGCGTAGTGGGCGCAGGCTGCGCCGACGACGCCGGCGCCGATGACGATGACGTCCGAGGTTTGTCTCGTGGGCACCTCAGTAATATTTCACATTGCACTGAGCCTGCCAAGCCCCCGGACCGGGAGCATGACCGATGGCGCGACATCGGCGCGACACCTCCCGGACACGGATGGGTAACAGCCCTCCCGATAGCTTGTCAGTGCAATTTCACATTACTATGTTACCGGTCACATTCCAGCTGCCCTTCGGCTGTCCGACTGTTCCACGGAGTGACCACCCATGAACAAGCGCACGTACGTCCTGGCCACCGCCCTGGTGACGACCCTGACCCTGGCCGTGACCGGCTGCTCCGGCGGAGAGAAGTCCGGCGGCGGCCGGACCGGCAAGAACCCCGCGACCACCACCGTGGGGACGGTCCTCGGCGGCACCCCGCAGAAGGGCGGCACGCTCAGCGTCCTCTCCAACCAGGACTTCACCCACCTCGACCCGGCCCGCAACTGGGTGATGCCCGACATGGACTTCGGCACCCGGCTGCTCTACCGCACCCTCGTCACCTACAAGGCGGCACCCGGCGCCGGCGGCAGCGAACTGGTCCCCGACCTCGCCGAGAACCTCGGCACCTCGTCCAACGGCGCCAAGACCTGGACCTTCCGCCTCAAGCCGGGCCTGAAGTACGAGGACGGCACCCCGATCACCGCCCAGGACATCAAGTACAACGTGGAGCGGTCCTTCTCCCCCGACCTGCCCGGCGGCCCCGACTACGCGGCCCGCTACCTCGCCGGCGCCAAGGGGTACCAGGGGCCTGCCCAGGGCAAGCACCTCGACTCGGTGAAGACACCCGACGCCCGCACGATCGTCTTCGAACTCCACACGGCCTTCGCCGAGTTCCCCTTCGCCGCCACCCTGCCGACCTTCGCCCCCGTGCCGCCGAAGCAGGACAAGGGCCCCCAGTACGACAACCGCCCGTTCTCCTCGGGACCGTACAAGATCGACACGTACGCCCGTGACAAGCAGATCGTCCTGGTCCGCAACACCCACTGGGACCCGAAGAGCGACTCCGTCCGCAAGGCGTACCCGGACCGGATCGTCGTCACCATGGGCCTCAAGGGCAACCAGATCGACGACCGGCTCATCGCCTCCTCCGGCTCCGACGCCTCCGCCGTCCCCTGGGCCCAGCTCCGCCCCGAATCCATCTCCAAGGTGCTCACCAAGGCCGACGTCAAGGCCCGGCTGCTCGCCGAGTCCAGCAGCTGTACCGAGATGGTCCAGATGCACACCGGCCGCGCCCCCTTCGACAACGTGAAGGTCCGCCAGGCCGTGCAGTGGGCCCTCGACCGGGAGGCGATCGTCACCGCCACCGGCGGCCCGGCCGTCACCGACGCCTCCAGCGCCGCCATGCCCGGCTCCCTCTTCACCGGCGGAAAGCAGCCCGACACCCTGAAGATCCCGCTCTCCGGCGACCCCGAGAAGGCCAAGCAGCTGCTCAAGGAGGCCGGAAAGGCCGGCGGCTTCTCCACCAGCCTCACCGTCTCCATCAACGACAAGGCGATCGGTGAGGCCATCCAGCAGTCCCTGGGCCGGGCCGGCATCAAGGTGACCATCGAGACCGTCGACCCGTCCGCCTTCTACGACACCATCGGCGACACCAAGAACCGCACGGACCTCGTCTACACCGGCTGGTGCCCCGACTTCCCCTCCGGCACCACCTTCCTCCCCTTCGTCTTCGACGGCCGCTACATCAAGGAGAAGGGCAACTCCGGCAACCACTCCCTCTTCAAGGACGACGCCGTCATGAAGCGGATGGACGAGATCGCCGCCATGACCGACGGCGGCCAGGCCAACAAGGCGTGGCAGGAGCTCGACGGACAGATCCTCGCCAAGGCCCCGGTCGCCCCCGGAGCCATGAAGCGCCGCTCACTCCTCGTCGGCACCAACATCGCCGGCGCCTACGGCCACATCTCCTGGAGCGGGCAGATCGACTACGCGACCGTCGGCCTCAAGGACCCGTCGAAGAGCTCGAACTGAGAACCGGCCCGATGACCACCGACACGACGGGCACCACCCCATGACCATCGACACCGCGGGCACCACCCAGCCCGACGAGCCCCGCACATCCACCGGACCCACCGAGCCGGGAAGTCCGGGCAGGTCCGGCAGGTTCCGCAAGAGCGCCACCCCGACCGCCGCCCGCGCGGCCGGCGGGCCCTGGCAGCTCGTCCGCGCCGAACTGCGCCGCCGCCCCTCCGCCCGGATCTCCCTCGGCGTGGTCGCGTTCTTCGCGCTCCTCACCGTGGCCGCCCCGCTGCTCAGCGCGCTGGGCGGCTGGGGCCCGGACGAGTTCGACAAGAGCGCCGTCGACCCGTACCTGGGCGGCCTGCCCATCGGTCCGCTCGGCGGCGTCTCGGCCGACCACTGGCTCGGCGTCGAGCCCATCACCGGCCGCGACCTGTTCGCCCGGGTCGTGCACGGCGCCCAGGTGTCGCTGCTCATCGCCTTCTCCGCGACGGCCATCGTGGTCGTCGCGGGGACGGCGGCCGGCATCGCCGCCGGCTACTTCGGCGGACGCACCGACACCATCCTGTCCCGGCTGATGGACCTCACCATGTCCTTCCCCTCCCTCATCTTCATGATCGCGATGATGTCGGTGGCCCGGGATGTCAACCGGATCGTCCTCATGACCGCCGTCATCGGCCTCTTCGGCTGGCCCGGCATCGCCCGCGTCGTCCGCGGCCAGACCCTGTCGCTCAAGCACCGCGAGTACGTCGACGCCGCCCGCGTCGGCGGCTCCGGCCCCTGGCGCATCCTCGTCCGCGACATCCTCCCGGGCGTCGCGGGCCCCGTCATCGCCTACACCACGCTGATGGTCCCCGGCATGATCGCCACCGAGGCCGCCCTCAGCTACCTCGGCGTCGGCGTCCGTCCGCCGACCCCCTCCTGGGGCCAGATGATCGCCGAGAGCGTCGCCTACTACGACACGGACCCCATGTACTTCGCCGTCCCGAGTCTCTGCCTGTTCCTCACCGTGCTCGCGTTCACCCTCCTCGGCGACACGCTGCGCGACGTCCTCGACCCGAGGGGAGGCGGCGCGTGATCCTCTACCTCGGCCGCCGGCTGCTCGGCGTGCTCGGCGTACTGCTCGCCATCGCCGCCGTCACCTTCGCCATCTTCTACGTCCTCCCCTCCGACCCCGCCGCCGCCGCCTGCGGCAAGTCGTGCAGCGCCGACCGCCTGGAGGCCATCCGCGCCAACATGGGCCTGGACGCCCCGCTCTGGCGGCAGTTCGCCGACTTCGTCACGGGCATCTTCACCGGCCGCACCCTGGGCACCGGCCAGTACGCCCTGGAGTGCGACTTCCCCTGCCTCGGCTACTCGTACGAGAACAGCACGGGCGTCTGGGACCTCCTCGTCGACCGGCTGCCGGTCTCCGCCTCGCTGGCCGTGGGCGCCGCCGTGATCTGGCTGGTGCTCGGTCTCGGCGCGGGCGTCACCGCCGCCCTCCGCAAGGACACCGTCACCGACCGGGTCCTGATGGTCGGAGCGGTCGCCGCCGCCTCGCTGCCCGTCTACTTCACCTCGGTGATGCTGATCTACGGGCTGATCCGGGTCGCCGGCCTGCTGCCGTACCCGCAGTACGTGCCCTTCGGCTCCGACCCGCTCTCCTGGGCCTCCAACCTGCTGCTCCCCTGGCTGGCGCTGGCCCTGCTCTATGCCGCCATGTACGCGCGGCAGAGCCGGAGTTCGATGATCGAGAGCATGGCGGAGCCGTACATCCGCACCGCCCGCGCCAAGGGGCTCCCGCGTCGCACCGTGGTCGTCAAGCACGGACTGCGCGCCGGCATGACACCCATCCTGACCATCTTCGGGATGGACCTGGGCGGGCTGCTCGCGGGCGCGGTGATCACCGAGTCCATCTTCGGACTGCCCGGAGTGGGACGCCTCTTCTACGGCGCCCTGTCCACCGGCGACCAGCCGGTCGTCCTCGGTGTGACCCTGCTCGCCGCCACCTTCATCGTCGTCGCCAACCTGGCCGTCGACCTGCTGTACGCCGTCGTCGACCCGCGAGTGAGGTACTGATGGCCGACTCCGCCTCCCTCCTGTCGGTACGGGACCTCACGGTCACCTTCCCGACGAAGCGCGGCCCCGTCCGGGCCGTCGACTCCCTCGCCTTCGACGTGCTGCCCGGCCGGACCCTCGGCATCGTCGGCGAGTCCGGCTCCGGGAAGTCGGTGACCTCCCTCGCCGTCATGGGCCTGCACACGGGCGCCGAGGTCACCGGCTCCGTCACCCTCGGCGGCCGGGAACTGATCGGCCTCTCCGACCGCGAGCTGAACGGGCTGCGCGGCCGGCGGATGGCCATGATCTTCCAGGACCCGCTGTCCAGCCTCCACCCCTACTACACCGTCGGCGAGCAGGTCGCCGAGCACCACCGGGTCCACTTCGGCTCCCGGCGGGCCGCCGCCCGCGAGCGGGCCGTGGAGGCGCTCGCCGAGGTCGGCATCCCCGAGCCCCGGCGCCGGGCCGGCGAGTACCCCCACCAGTTCTCCGGCGGCATGCGCCAGCGCGTGATGATCGCGATGGCGCTCGTCTGCGAACCCGACCTGCTCATCGCGGACGAACCCACCACCGCGCTCGACGTCACGGTCCAGGCCCAGATCCTGGACCTGATCGCCCGGCTCCAGCAGGAGCGGGGCCTCTCCGTCGTCATGATCACCCACGATCTCGGGGTGGTCGCCCGGGTGGCCCACGACGTGCTCGTCATGTACGGCGGGCGGGCCGCCGAACACGCCTCGGTGGACGACCTGTTCGCGTCCCCCGCCCACCCCTACACCCGGGGGCTGCTCGACTCGCTCCCCCGCCTCGACGACCCCGACGACGCCCCGCTGCGGGCGATCCCGGGCAGCCCGCCGTCGCTGCTCGCACCGGCACCGGGCTGCGCGTTCGCACCCCGCTGCTCCCGGGCCGCCGCCGGCTCCGCCGAGGAGCGGGCCCGCTGCACGGGCGAACGCCCGGCCCTCGGCGGCCCGGACGGCCACCCGGCCGCCTGCCACTTCCCCGCGTACGAAGGCGTCGCCTCATGACCACGACCCCACCGCCCCTGCTCCGGGTCCGGGACCTCACGATGACGTTCCCGGGGCGCCGCAGGAGCTCGGCCCCGGTCCGGGCCGTCGACGGCATCGGCTTCGACGTGGCGGCGGGCGAGACCCTGGGCCTCGTCGGCGAGTCCGGCTGCGGCAAGTCGACCACGGGCCGCACGATCGTACGGCTCCTGGAACCGACCGCCGGATCCGTCTCGTACGCCGGGCGCGACATCAGCCATCTGTCGCAGCGGGAGCTCAAACCGCTCCGGCGCGACCTCCAGATGGTCTTCCAGGACCCGCACTCCTCCCTCAACCCCCGGCAGACGGTGGCCCGGATCATCTCCGACCCGCTGCTCGTGCAGGGGAGTTCGGCGGCTGCGGCGCGCGAGCGGGCCTCGGAGCTGATGGAACTGGTCGGGCTCATCCCCGAGCACATCGACCGCTACCCGCACGAGTTCTCCGGCGGCCAGGCCCAGCGCATCGGCATCGCCCGCGCCCTGGCCACCGGTCCTCGTCTGGTGGTGGCCGACGAACCGGTCTCCGCCCTCGACGTCTCCGTCCAGGCGCAGATCGTCAATCTGATGGAGCGGCTCCAGCGCGAACTGGGCCTCGCCTACCTCTTCATCGCCCACGACCTGTCCGTGGTGAAGCGGGTCTGCGACCGGGTGGCCGTGATGTACCTCGGCCGGATCGTGGAGATCGGCGCCAAGGAACGGGTGTACGCGGCCCCCGCGCACCCCTACACCCGGGCGCTGCTGTCCGCCGTACCGCTGCCGGACCCGGCGGCCGAGCGGGCGCGCGAGCGGATCACGCTGCTCGGTGACCCGCCGAGCCCCGCGTCTCCCCCGCCGGGCTGCACCTTCCACCCGCGCTGCCCGAAGGCGCAGGCGATCTGCCGTACGGAGGCTCCGCTGCTGCGGATCGCGGCGCCGGGCGAGGCGCGGGAGGTCGCCTGCCACTTCCCCGAGGCCGCCTGAGGAACGCCGAATGCCCCGGTCCCGCCTTCGGGCGGGGCCGGGGCATTCGGCTGTGGTCAGGCCGAACCGGCGGCCCGGTAGAGGGCGGTGGCGACGGCGAGGTCCTCCCAGGCCATGCCCACGCTCTTGAAGAAGCGCGGACGGTCCTCGGAGGGCAGGCTGCGGCCGGTCACCAGCTCGGCGAGGTCGCCCGCGATGTGGTCGGCCCCGATCGCTCCCTCGAAGAGGGGGACGAGCAGGTCGCCCGCCTCGCGCAGCGCTGCGGCCCGCCCCTCGACGTAGACCTCGGAGCGGGCGACGAGCGTGCTGTCGGTCTCGCGGGCGTCCGGCTCGTGCGAGCCGACGGCGACGACGGTGGCGCCCGGCGGCACCAGGGCGCCGTCGAAGAGCGGTTCGCGGGCCGTGGTGCAGCAGACGACGAGGTCGGCCTTGGCGACCTCGTCGGGGGCGCCGGTGCGGGCGAGGACGCCGAGGGTGCGGGCGTATCCGGCGAGGGCGCGTCCGCCGGCCTCGTTGCGCGCGACGACGACGGCCTCGGCGACCTCGCGGACGGCGAGGACGGCCTCCAGGTGGCCGTAGGCCTGGGGGCCCGAGCCGAAGACGACGAGACGCAGCGGCCGGTCGGCCGGGGTCAGCCGGCTGACGGCGAGGGCGGAGACGGCCGGGGTGCGCAGCTCGGTGAGGGCCGCCCCGTCGAGGAGGGCGAGCGGCCGGAGGTCGGTGCCGTCGAGCAGCAGGTAGGAGCCGGTGATGCGGGGCAGCCCGAGGGCGGCGTTGCCGGGGGCCACTCCGGCGATCTTGACGCCGGCGAAGGAGCCGAAGGCGGCGGGCATCAGGAGGAGTTCGCCGGCCGGGACGGGCACGGCGGAGCGGTGCGGCTGGGCGTCGGGTTCGAGTCCGGCGCGCAGGACATCGGCGAGGACGTCGGCGACGGCGGCGGGGCCCAGCAGGCGGGCCATGGTCGCGGCGTCGAGGAAGAGCGGCCTGGTCACAGGAGGAACCCCGCTCCCAGGTCGTCGTGGGGGTCGAGGTGGAAGGCGTGGCTGCCGGTGCGGTGGGTGGTGCCGGTGACCTCGGTGACCCCTCCGTCGAGGAGGCGGCCGGTGAAGACGGTGCCGACGACGGATTCGTGGCGCAGGGTCTCGCCGGGGGCGAGGCGGCCGTCCTCGCCGAGCAGGACGAGGCGCGCGGAGGTGCCGGATCCGCAGGGCGAGCGGTCGATCTGGCCGTCGGCGAAGACGGTGACGTTGCGCTGGGCGGGCCCCTCGGGGGTGTCGGGCAGTTCCTCGTGGAGGATGACGCCGTAGACGTCGTACGTGGGGAGCGCGGCGCGGATCTCCCGTCCGGCGCGGACGAGTTCGGGCAGGGCCGGCACGGTGACGTCGAGGCCGAGCGCGCGGGCGGGGACGGAGACGTAGCAGGCGCCGGAGTCGGCGATGTCGACGTCGACGGTGCCGAAGGTGGTGGTGACCGGGACCTTGCGGGCGAGGGTGCGGGCCGGGATGTTGCGGAAGGTGACTCCGGTGGTGCGGCCTTCGGCGCGGTGCACGGTCGCGGTGACGCGGCCGGAGGGCACGTCGATGCGGACGGGGACGTCGCCGTCGTCGGGGGCGGGGACGCGGCCGGTGTCGACGGCCCAGGCGCCGAGGGCCATGGTGCCGTGGCCGCAGGCGGTGGAGTAGCCGTCCTTGTGCCAGAAGAGGACGCCGAAGTGGGCGCCGTCGTCGTCGGGCGGCACGATGAAGCCGCCGTACATTCCGGCGTGCCCGCGCGGCTCCCGGGAGAGGAGGCGGCGCAGGTCGTCGAGGGCGCCGGGGCGCGGGTCGGTGCCGGAGCCGCCGGGTCCGAGCGCGGTGGCGCGGCGCTCGGCGACGGTGTCGCCGGGGATGGGGGGCAGGTCCTCGTCCACGATCCGGAAGGGCTCGCCGGCGGCGTGGTAGTCGGTGGTGCGGACCGTGTGCGGGGTGGTGCTCACGAAGTACAGCCTCCGGGAAGGGATGTCGGGATGACGCGCCTGTACCATAGTAATGTGAAATTGTACTGACAACCCCTGAGCGGAAACCGGTTGCCTCACCCTCGTGGGTCCGGCCGCCCGACCGGTCTCCGAACCGGGTACGACGAAGCCCCGCCGGACCGCTCCGGCGGGGCTTTCTCACTGTCGGCGCCGCTCGACGACGGCCCGGGGGCTCCCTATCCGGCGGCCACCTTCTCGGCGTCGGCGACCGGGGCCGCCTCCGTGGCCGTGCGGGGCTCGGGGCGGGCGCGGAGGCCGATCCAGGCCACCAGACCGACCAGGGCGAAGGCCGTCGCCCCGATCCAGAAGGTGAGGGTGAAGCCGGGCTCCGCCGGCAGCGGCGGGATCCCGGCCGGGAGGTGCTCGACGGTCCGCGAGGCCAGGATCGTCGTGACCACCGCGCTGCCGATCGCGCTGCCCGTGGAGCGCGAGATGGAGTTGATGCCGTTGGCGATGCCGCTCTGGTGGTGCGGGACGCTCGCCATGATGACCGCCGGCATCGCCGCGTACCCGAAGCTGACGGAGGCGCCGACGACCACACCGGCCCCGATCACCGAAGCCGCCTGTCCGTGGCCCAGGGCGAGCCAGACGAAGCCCACCGCGCCGAGGGCGGCGGCCACGGCCAGGGCCGTGCGCGGGCCCCGGTGGCGGACCAGCTGGCCGCCGACGGGCGAGGCGAGCAGCGAGACGATCGCTCCGGGCAGCAGGAACTCGACGGAGGCGCGCAGGACCGACGCCCCGAAGCCGTACCCGGTGAGCGCCTCGGGCATCTGGACCAGGTAGGAGACGCCCAGGAAGTTCGCGAACATGCCGAAGCCGACGAGGACACCGGCCAGGTTGGCCATGAGGACGGGCCGGTGGACGAACATCCTCATGTCGACGAGGGGTTCGCGGACCTTCAGCTCGGTGAGGACCCAGACCGCAGCCATGACGGCCGACCCCGCGAAGCTGCCGAGGGTGCGGGCCGAGGTCCAGCCCCACTCATGGCCCTGCGAGATGGGCAGCAGGAGCAGCAGCAGGGTGAGGCCGAGGGTCAGCGCGCCGAGGAGGTCGGTGCGCCCGCCGGTCTTGTGGCGGGTGGCGGGGACGAGGAGGACGACGGCCAGCAGGGCGAGCGCGGCGAAGCCGGTCGCCATCCAGAATGCGTTGCGGTAGTCGGCGCCGGAGCCCGAGGTGAGCAGGCCGGTGGCGACGAGCGCGAGTCCGCTGCCGAAGGCGAGAGTGCCGCTGACCAGCGACATGGCGCCGGGCAGCTTCTGCGGGCGGACCTCCTCGCGAAGCACGGAGAGGGCGAGCGGGAAGATCGCGGTGGCGGCGCCCTGGAGGACGCGGCCGAGGACGAGCAGGGGCAGCGAGGTCGCGAGGGCGGCGACGACGGAGCCGGCGACCATGACGCCGAGGACGGCGACGAGGGTGGGCTTCTTGCCGTGTTGGTCGCCGAAGCGGCCGAGCAGCGGGGTGAAGACGGCGGCGGAGAGCAGGGTCGCGGTGGTCACCCAGCTCACGTTCGCGGCCGAGGTGCCCAGGTCGGCGCGGATGAGGCCGAGGATCGGGACCGGCAGGGTCTGCATCATCGAGACGACCATGGCGGCGAGGCTCAGGGCGAAGACGATGAGCGTCTCGCGCCGGGGGTCGGCGGAGGGCGGCGCGGGGGTGTGGCTCATGGCAGGAGAGGCCTTTTCAGTGCTTTAGACCGTCGATGTTTGATCTCATCAAGTAACTCGACGAAGGTAGGCCCGGATACTTGAGGTGGTCAAGTAAACAATTGATAATGTCAAGTGTTCTGAGTAGGCTCGTCCCATGAGCGCGACCACCCCCGCCCACCCCACCAAGCTGCAGCTCATGGAGCTGCTCGCCGCCATCGGCACGGCCCAGTGGCGCGACTTCGCGTCCGCCGCCGCGCACCACGGGCTGACCTCCACCCAGGCGAAGGTCCTCGCCCAGCTGAACGGCCCGCTGCCGATGCGCGCGCTCGCCACCCTGCTGGTCTGCGACGCGTCCAACGTCACCGGGATCATCGACCGCCTGGAGGCCCGCGAGCTGGTCCGTCGCGAGCCCGACCCCGCCGACCGCCGCGTGAAGAACGTCGTCGCGACCGACGAGGGCCGCGAGCTCATACGCCGTGTCCGCGAGGAGATGCAGGCCACCAGCGGCGCGCTCGACACCCTCGACGCGGACGAGAGCGCGACCCTCCACACCCTGCTCGCCAGGCTGCGTCCGGGCATGGAGAAGAACGCCTGACAGCAGGGCGGGCCGGGCGTTGTCCGGCCGCTCTCAGGACCGGATCTCAGGACCGGATCTCAGGACCGGATCTCAGGGACTCGTCGCCGAGACCGCGTACACCCGGGGGAACGCCGGGTCCGTGAGGTCGACCGTGATGTCGGTGTGCGGCCGCGGCTTCTCACGCTTCACCGTGGTGCCCGACCACTGCATGCCCTCCACGAAGCGCCAGCCGGCGATCTCGACGTCCCGCTCCCCGACGGTCACCCGCCCGGGAGTGAGGGCCGCGCGGCTCGTGCCGGACTCGGCGAGGAAGACGTCGAGACCCGTCGCGGTCGTCGAGAACTGCACGTACAGCCGGCTCGTCTTCCAGTTGCTGGTCTCGTAGTAGGCGACGCCCCACGCCCCGGCCGGGACCGGCACCTCGAACACCCGGCGCTTCATCAGCGAGGGCCAGTTCTCCTGGAGGCCGGCCGCCGAGGACTCGCGCTCCTTGTCCCGGCCGCTGTCGCGGCTCTGCCCGGCGGAGATGACGAGATAGCCGGCCGGAATGCCGACGAGCAGCACGATGATGACGGCCGTCAGCCAGCGGCGGCGGATCATGTGCCGGTGGTCCTCGGGGAGCCTCTCCTGCGGGGTGCGGGGCGGGGTGGACTGGTGGGGCACGGTCATGAAGGCGGGTCCTCGGGGGTACGGGGGGCCCGGGCCGAGGTCCCGCTGCGCAGGGCCTGGGCGTAGCGCTCGTACCGTTCGTACCGCTCCACCCGGCGCCGGTTGGCGCGGCGGAAGCGGCGGGCGACGAGCCGGGCGAGGTCGGCGGCGCCGACCATGCCCGCCTCGGGGCCGAGCTGGGCGCGGGTGATACGGGCCTCGGGGCGGTAGCCACGGCCGGTGAGATGGCGGCGGAAGGCGTCCCGGGCGGGGCCGATGAGCAGGTCGTCGGCGGCCGAGACACCGCCGCCGATGACGAAGCAGGAGGGGTCGAGCGCGGCGGCGAGGTTGGCGATGCCGACGCCCAGCCACTGGCCGATGTCCTGGAGCAGCTCGACGCACATGGCGTCGCCCTCGCGGGCCAGCTCGGTGATGAGCGGTCCGGTGATCTCCGGGATGTTCCCCTTGACCCGATCGATGATCCCGTACGCCACCGGGGAGTCGGCGGCGGCCAGCTCGCGGGCCTCGCGGACCAGCGCGTTGCCCGAGCTGTACTGCTCCCAGCAGCCCCGGTTGCCGCACGGGCAGCGGTGTCCACCGGGCACGACCTGCATGTGGCCGAACTCGCCGGCGACCCCGTACCGGCCGCGCTTGACCTGGCCGCCCTCCAGGATGGCGCCGCCGATGCCGGTGCCGAGGGTGATCATGACGAGGTGGTCCTCGCCGCGTCCGGCGCCGAAGCGCCACTCGGCCCAGGCGGCGGTGTTGGCGTCGTTGTCGACCATGACGGGCACGGCGAGACGGCCCTGGAGGGCGTCGCGCAGCGGCTCGTTCCGCCAGGCGAGGTGCGGGGCGAAGAGCACGGTGGCGCGCTCGGCGTCGACCCAGCCGGCCGCGCCGATGCCGACGGCGTGCACATCGTGCCGGTCGGAGAGGTCGAGGACCAGCTCGACGATGGTGTCCTCGACGACCTTGGGGCTCTTGGACTTGTCCGGGGTCTCCGTGCGGAGCTTCTCCAGGATGTTGCCGTCGGCGTCGACGACACCGGCCATCACCTTCGTACCGCCGATGTCGATGCCGACGGTCGGCACCCGGGGCGCCGTCAGGTGGGAGCGCCGCTCCCGGGTCCCGACGGTCCGCAGCACGGTGCCCCGGGCCGATCCCCGGTGCGCGAGGTCACGGTAGGTACTCATCGGCTCCGATTCTGCCAGGTGCGGTGTGAAGCGGCCGTCTGGTCGAGGCGGGTCGGGCTACGGCGCGGAGGGGCGCTCCAGCTCGTGGCGGAGGTCCTCCAGCTCGGTGCCGCCGGCCATCTGCCGGGTCAACTCGTCGAGCGTCACGGAGTCCTTGGTGTGGCTGCCGGCCATCACGCCCCGCTTGAGGAGCACGAAACGGTCGCCGACGAGGTAGGCGTGGTGCGGGTTGTGGGTGATGAGGACCACGCCGAGGCCCTGGTCACGGGCGGCGGCCACGTACTTCAGGACGACCCCGGACTGCTTCACGCCGAGCGCGGCGGTCGGCTCGTCGAGGACGAGGACCTTGGCGCCGAAGTGGACGGCGCGGGCGATGGCCACGCACTGCCGCTCGCCGCCGGAGAGGGTGCCGATCGGCTGGTCGACATCGCGCAGGTCGATGCCCATGCGCAGCAGCGCCTCGCGGGTGGTGGACCGCATCAGGGCGACATCGAGCCGCTTGAAGGGGCCGGAGCCCCTGGTGGGCTCGGAGCCCAGGAAGAAGTTCCGCCAGACCGGCATCAGCGGGACCACGGCCAGGTCCTGGTAGACGGTGGCGATGCCCCGGTCGAGGGCGTCGCGCGGGTTGGCGAGGGTGACCTCCTCCCCCTCGATGCGGAAGGTTCCCGCGTCGTGCCGGTGCAGACCGGCGATGATCTTGATGAGGGTGGACTTCCCCGCGCCGTTGTCGCCGAGGACGCAGGAGATCTCGCCGGAGCGGACCTCCAGGGAGACCCCTTCGAGGGCGCGGATGTTGCCGTAGTACTTGCTGACGTCGTCGAGCTCGACCAGCGGGGCGGCCTGCGCCGTGGCTTCGGTCGTCACTTGGTGGCCTCCACGCGCTTGCGGATCCAGGCGTTCAGCAGGGTCGCCAGGAGGAGCATCGCTCCCAGGAAGAACTTGAACCAGTCCGGGTTCCACTCGGCGTACACGATGCCCTTGCTGGTCATGCCGAAGATGAGCGCGCCGACCGCCGAGCCGATGGCGGAGCCGTATCCGCCGGTGATCAGACAGCCGCCGATGACGGCCGCGATGATGTAGATCAGCTCGTTGCCGACGCCTTCGCCCGACTGGACGACGTCGAAGGAGAACAGCAGGTGCTGCCCCGAGATCCAGGCGCAGAAGGCCACGCCCATGTAGAGGCCGATCTTCGTCCGGTAGACCGGGACGCCGACCGCGCGGGCCGCGTCGGCGCCGCCGCCGACCGCGAAGATCCAGTTGCCGAAGCGGGTGCGCAGCAGGATCCAGGTGGCGAGCGCCACGAGCCCGAACCACCAGAGGATGGTCACCTTGAACTCGACGCCGCCGATGGTCAGCTGCGAGGCGAAGAGCTTGCGGGCGGAGTCGAAGCCCTCCATGTCGGCGATGGTCTTGGTGGAGACGGTGCCGCTGATGAGCTTGGTGAGGCCCAGGTTCAGACCGGTCAGCATGAGGAAGGTGCCGAGCGTGATGATGAAGCTGGGCAGTTTCGTACGGGTCAGCATGAAGCCGTTGAAGACGCCGATCGCCAGCGTGACGAGCAGCGAGACCCCGACGCCGACCCAGACGTTCGCCGTCATCTGGTAGCTGAACATCGAGGAGATCAGCGCGGAGCTGGTCACCAGGACACCGGCCGAGAGGTCGAACTCGCCGCCGATCATGAGCATCGCGACCGGGACGGCCATGATGCCGATGGTCGAGGCCGCGTAGAGCACGGTCCCGAGGCTGGAGGCGCGCAGGAAGCTGTCGGCGACCGCCGAGAAGAAGACGAAGACGGCGACCGCGCCGACGACCGAGCCCAGTTCGGGGCGGGCCAGCAGCTTCTTGAGCGGGGTGGTGCGCAGCAGCCGCTCGTCGACGTGGTCGACGCCGGGCGGTTCCGGCGCCGGGGCGGTGGAGCTCATCGGGTGCCCCGCTCCGCGTACCCGACGAGCGCGGCGGCGTCGTCCTTGGTGATGATCTGGGGGCCGGTCAGGACCGGCTTGCCGCCGCCGAGGACGTCGGCGTTGTAGCGGTAGAGCCAGAGCAGGTCGACGGCCTCGTAGCCCTGGAGGTAGGGCTGCTGGTCGACGGCGAAGCCGAGGGTGCCGGCCTGGAGAGAGCTCGCGACCTTGGCGTTGAGGTCGAAGGTGTCGATCTCGGCCTTGCTGCCCGCGCTCCTGGCCGCCTGGACGGCGGTGCCGGCGAAGGGGGCACCGAGGGTGACGACGGCGTCGATGGCCTTGTCGGACTGGAGCTTGGCCTCGATGGAGGCCTTCACGTCGGGCATGTTGGTGCCGTCGACGTACAGGTTGACCAGCTCGCCGCCGAAGGTCTTCTTCGCGCCGGCGCAGCGCTGTTCGTGGCCGACGTTGCCCTGCTCGTGCAGGACGCAGAGCGCCTTCTTCTTGCCGCGCTTGTCGAGTTCCTCGCCGACCGCCTCACCGGCGACGGTCTCGTCCTGGCCGATGTGGGTGAGCGCCCCGTACGCCTTGGACTGCTCGGCGCCCGAGTTCACGGTGATCACCGGGATGCCGGCCTTGACGGCCTTCTCCACGGCGGCCTTCATGGCGTCGGGCTTGGCGAGGGTGACGATCAGTCCGTCGACACCCTTGGCGACGTACGAGTCGATCAGCTGCGCCTGCTGCTGGGCCTCGTCACTGTGGGCGTAGAGGAAGTTGATGTTGTCCTTGACGGCCGCCTGCTTGGCGCCCTTCTGGACGATGTCCCAGAACGTGTCGCCGTCGCCGGAGTGCGTCACCATGGCGACGGTCCAGCGGGGGGTGTCGACGGCCGCCCTGCCCTGGGCCTCGGCTGCCCTGCGGGCGTCCTCCGCCCGCTTTCCGCCGGTGCTGCTGCACCCGGCGAGCGCCCCGGTGAGCGCGAGCGCGAGCACGGCACCGATGACGGCGCGTACCCCTCCTGTCCGAAGCCTGGTCACGAGGCCGTGCCCTCCTTTGTGTCCTTCTGCGTGCATTGCAGTATCGGTCATGCGGGTCGTGGCGCTCGCCGGGGGGCCTGTCTCCGGCCGTCCGGTCGGCCGCCCCGGGTCCTACGGACGGACCATCAGCCGGAACTCGAAGGAGTAACGGGCGGCCCGGTAGAGGTGGGAACCGTACTCGACGGCGCGGCCCGTGTCGTCGTAGGTGACACGTTCCATGGTGAGCAGCGGGGCCCCTTCCCGTTCGTCGAGCAGCGCCGCCTCGGCGGCGGTCGCGGCGCGCGCGCCCACGACCTGCCGGGCGCTGTGCAGGGTGAGCGCGGCGGAACGCAGCATCCGGTAGAGGCCGGTGGTCTCCAGACGGGCGGTGTCCGGGTCGAGCAGGCCGGGCGGAAGATGGTTCCGGAGGTACGCGACGGGCTCCCCGTGCGCCGTCCGGAGCCGCTCCAGATAGTGGACCTCGCTCCCCTCGGGTACGCCGAGGGCCTCGGCGACCGGTCCGGTGGCGGGTTCGACGCGGTTGACCAGGACCCGGGTGGTGGGGCTCCTCCCGGCGGCGTCCAGGTCGTCGTAGAGGCTGCTGAGCTCCGGCGGGCGCCGCACCCCGCTCTGCACGACCTGGGTGCCGACGCCCCGGCGGCGGACCAGGAGGCCCTTGTCGACGAGGGTCTGGATGGCCTGGCGGACGGTGGGCCGGGAGAGGCCGAGGCGGGTGGCGAGGTCGATCTCGTTGCCGAGGAGGGTGCCCGGGGTCAGCGTGCCGTCCTCCACGGCCCTCTCCAGCTGCTGGGCCAGTTGGTGGTAGAGCGGGACCGGGCTGCTGCGGTCCACGGAGAGCGGGGGCAGGGAGGAGCCGGACTGCTTGGACACGGGGGGAGCGTAGCCGGGTGCGCTGATGACGGGAAGCCGTGACGTCCGGTTGTCCTGACAAATCCTTGACAGCGGGGACGGACGGCTCCACGGTGGGGCCATGCGCATCGGACTCATCGGTACGGGACGGATCGGGAGCTTCCACGCGGGGGTGCTGGCCCGGCACCCGGAGGTCGAGTCGCTGGTCGTGGCGGACGCGGACGCCGGCCGGGCGGCCGGGGTCGCGGGCGCGCTGGGCGCGGAGGCGGCGCCGGATGTGACGGCCCTGTTCGGTCACGCCCTCGACGCCGTGGTGATCGCCTCGGCGACGGCCGCGCACGCGGAGCTGATCGCCCGCGCGGCGGGCGCGGGGCTGCCGGCCTTCTGCGAGAAGCCGATCGCCCTGGACGTGCCGGGGACGCGGGTGGCGCTCGCGGCGGTGGCCGAGGCGGGCACGGAACTCCAGCTCGGGTTCATGCGGCGCTTCGACGCGGGGTACCGGGCGGCGCGGGAGGCGGTGCGCTCGGGGCGGCTCGGCCGGCTGCACACCGTACGGGCCGCCACCTCCGACCCGGAGCCGCCGCCCGCCGCGTACCTCCCGCTCTCGGGCGGTCTGTTCCGTGACTGCCTGGTGCACGACTTCGACATCGTCCGCTGGGTGACCGGCCGGGAGGTCGTGGAGGTGTACGCGACCGGCTCGGACGCGGGCCCGGCGATGTTCCGGGCGGCCGGCGACGTGTCCACGGCGGCGGCGCTCCTCACCCTGGACGACGGCACGCTGGTCACGGCGACGGCGACCCGCTGCAACGGCGCCGGGTACGACGTCCGCATGGAGCTGGCGGGCGACCGGGACCAGGTCGTGGTGGGCCTGGACGACCGGACCCCGCTCACCTCGCTGGAGCCGCAGGAGCCGACCGCGCCGGGGAAGCCCTGGCCGGGGTTCCTGGAGCGGTTCGGTCCCGCGTACGAGGCGGAGCTCGACGCCTTCGTCCGGCTGGTGCGCGGGGAGGCGGCCAACCCGTGCGACGGCCGGGAGGCCCTGGCGGCCCTCCGCGTCGCGGAGGCCTGCGAGACCTCGCGCAGGGAGCGGCGCCCGGTACGGGTGGACGACGCTCCCGGGGCCGGCTAGCGCTTCTCCGATGGGCGCGGTCCCACGATCGTGCGCTCGGCCTGTGGGGGAAAGCCGTGGCGGCGGGCGAGTGCGGGGGAACCGCTCGCCCCCGACGCCGAACTCAGCACGCGCATCACCGACTACCGTCTGCGCGCCCTCGACCGGGCCCTGAACAGCCCGCCCGCACCCGGCCGCCCACGCTTGGCCCACGAAACCGGCACCGGCCGCCGTCGGGCGGCCGGTGCCGGTTTCGGCGCCCGGCCCGCGGGTCCGAGCGCCGGGGATCAGCTCCCGGGGGCAAGCACCGGGCTGTTGTGGTGCGCGGCGATCAGCCACCGGCCGTCCCGCTTCTCCAGGACCCAGGTCGCGTACACCTTCCGCGACTCCGGCACCTCGCTCTCGCCGGGGAAGAGGATCCCGGACTCGCTGACGACGATCGCGCCGTCCCCGCCGAGGAGGCGGATGCCCAGCTGCCTGTTGCGGGTGGAGCTGCCCTTGAGCGGCCCCTCGAAGCCCAGGGCCATGTTCTGGCGGATCACGTCACGGCCGTCGCGGAACGAACCGGTCATGATGGCGGTGGCGTCCGCCGTGTAATGGGCGACCATGCCCTCGGCGTCCCCGGCCTCCCACGCCTTGTACGAATCGACCAGCACGGCCTGGACGGCGGCCTCGTCGGCCGCACGACTCCCGGACATCGGACTCTCCCTCACGAACGGCCCGCCGGGCTGTTCCGGCGGACTCGCCCGTACATACCGACGGCGGGAGCGAAACTCATCGCACCCGCCGCTGTTGGTCGAATCCGGTCCGCGCTGCCCGTCGGATCCGGCCCCCGCCAGTGCTGTGACCGGGATGGTTCAGCGTTACGAGCGCACGCGAAACGGCTGGTATTACTGGAGCATGCAGGAAGAGACCGCACGCTCCGCGATCGACACGTTCATCTCCGCGTTCAACGCCTCGGACGACAGCTATGTGACCACCCTGCTCTCCCAGGCCCTGACCTCAGACGTGGTCTTCTGGGGACCGTTGGGTCGCAGCGAAGGAATCGCGGCGGTCGAGCGGTTCGTGCTGGACATCCGGCGCCACCCGGCGGGGACCGGCACGATGGCGCGCTGCTCAGCGGTGGACATGCCTGACGAATGGGCCCGGTACCAGTGGGTCTTCACCACGCCTGACGGAGGCCTCCGCCTGGCGGGAACGGACGTCGTCCATCTGCGACGGAGCCTCATCGACCAGGTCATCGTCTTCGCGGGGGAGATCGAGCCGTCCGCCTCCTGAGTGGTGGGAGTCGGCCAGGGTGAACTGCCGCAGCGGGCCGAAGCGGGTCTCGATCGGGTCGGCCCGGGAAGCGTGGGGTGCTGCAGCTTCTGCCCCTCCTGGTGGGAGCACTAGTCGTCGATTCCGGGCGCCAGGCCGAAGGTCGCGAAGACCTCGGCATCCTGGAACACCGAGTTCCGGCTGATCCCCTCGGTGGTGACCGTGAAGACCTGGAGGGTGTGGAGCTCGTACCCGCCCTCGACGCGCCGGTAGGCGGCGAACCCGGGCTGCCCGTTGGCCGTGACGGGCTTGGCCCGCCAGTCCGTTCCCAGCCGCCCGAAGACCCACTCCATGAACAGCCCGTAATTGCCGCGCCCGACGAACCAGTTGAGCACCGGCGGCATCTCCATGAGCACGTCCTCGGTGAGCAGCCGCTTGAGCCCCTCGACGTCGGCACGCTCGAACGCCTTCATGTAGCGGTCGACCCAGGCGCGCTGCTCGGCGGCGGACGGCTCGCCGAGACCTTCCCGCCGGACCCCGGCCTCCTTCATCCGGATACGCGCCCGCTGGAGGGAGCTGTTCACGGACACGGTGGTGGTGCCGAGGACCGCCGCCGCCTCGGACGCGGAGAAGCGGAGCACGTCACGCAGGATCAGCGCACCCCGCTGCCGGGCCGACAGATGCTGCAGGGCGGCGGCGAACGCCAGGCGCAGGGTGCTGCGGTCGATCACCGCTCCCGCCGGGTCGCCCGCGTCGAGCAGGGCGTCCGGGAGGGGCTGGAGCCATGCGGCGCTCTCGCTCCGGACGAGCGGCCCGAGCGGGTCCGACGCGGCCACGAACCCCGAGGGCAGCGGTCGGCGGCCCCGGGCCTCCAGAGCTGTCATGCAGGCGTTCGTCGTGATCCGGTAGAGCCAGGTGCGCGGGGAGCTCCGGGCTGCGTCGTAGCGCTCGCGCGCCCGCCAGGCCCGCAGGTAGGTCTCCTGGACCAGGTCCTCGGCGTCGTGGGCCGAGCCGAGCATCCAGTAGCAGTACGCGAGCAGCTCCGTACGGAACGGCTCGATCATCCGGCCGAAGACTTCGTGCCCACCCGCGCCGACGTCCTCGCCCACGCCCTTCCCCTCTCCGGTCGTGATCACCAGCGGACCGGCAGGTGGCGGACACCCCGCATGAGAAGGCCGGGGAGCCATTCCCAGGGTTCGGCCTCGGGGTCGAGCGCGAGGCCGGGGAAGCGGTCGAGGAGCGTACGGAGGGCGATACGGCCCTCCAGGCGGGCCAGTGGGGCGCCGAGGCAGTAGTGGATGCCGTGGCCGAAGGCGAGATGGCCGCGGGCGTCCCGGCGGATGTCGAAGCGGTCGGGGTCGGGGAAGCGGGCGGGGTCGCGGTCGAGGGCGCCGATGCCGACGAGCACGCTCTGCCCGGCCGGTATCTCCGTACCGCCGATGGTGACGGCCTCCCGGGTGAAGCGGAAGGTGCCGGTCTCCACGGGGCCGTCGTACCGCAGGGACTCCTCGATCGCCCCGTCCAGGAGGCCGGGATCGGCGCGCAGGGCCGCGAGCTGTTCGGGGTGGGTGAGCAGGTTGCGGACGGTGTTGGAGATCAGGTTGACGGTCGTCTCGTGGCCGGCGATGAGCAACAGATAGGCCATGGCCCGGAGTTCGGGAAGCGAGAGCCGGTCGCCGTCCTCGGCCCGGGCGGCGATCAGACCGGAGAGCAGGTCGTCCGCGGGCGCCGACGCCCGCTTGTCCGCGATGAGTTCGTCGAGGTAGGCGCCGAAGCCCTCCATGGCCTCCTGGAAGCTCCGGTCGTCGGTCGGGGTGACCAGCTCGCTGGACCAGCGGCGGAAGGTGTCGTGGTCCTCGGCGGGGACGCCGAGGAGTTCGCAGATGACGGTGATGGGCAGCGGGTAGGCGAAGGCGTCGACGAGGTCGGCGCGGCCGGCCGGTTCCATCGCGTCGGCGAGCTCCCTGGTGAGCCGCTCGATGCGGGGGCGCAGGCTCTCCACTCGGCGGCCGGTGAACTCTCCGGCGACCAGACGGCGCAGCCGGGTGTGGTCGGGAGCGTCCGCGGCGAGCAGGTGGACGCCTATGAGGTCCTCCTCCGGCGACCGTACGCCGATCACGGAAGGGGACTTGGCGAACCGGGCGTCGGCGAGTGCCGCCCGGCCCTCTTCGTGCCCGACGACCAGCCAGAACTGGAAGCCGTCGGGGAGTCGTACCTCGTGGACGGGACCGGACTCGCGGAGCTTCGCGTAGTAGGGGTACGGGTTCGCGGTGAAGTCCGCGCCGTACTCCCCCAGTTCGATGACGGACATCGGCCCAGCCTACGGGTTGTCCCCCCGGTTCTCGTCGAGGAGTCCCGCGTCGTGGACGAGCAGGGCGATCTGCACGCGGTTGTTGAGGCCGAGCTTGGCGAGCACCCGGGAGACATGGGTCTTCACGGTCGGGACGCTCATGTACAGCTCGGCGGCGATCTCGGCGTTGGCCAGGCCGCGGCCGACGGCGACGGCCACTTCCCTTTCCCGCTCGGCGAGTTCGGCGAGCCGGCCGCCGGCCGCCGCGCGCGGACTGTGTTCGGGCTGCCCGGCGACATGGGTCATGAGCTGGCGGGTGACGGCCGGGGAGAGTACGGGGTCCCCGGCGGCGACCCGGCGGACGGCGGCGACGATCTCGGCGGGCGGGGTGTCCTTGAGGACGAACCCGGCGGCTCCGGCGCGCAGCGCGCGCAGCACCTGCTCGTCCGCGTGGAACGTGGTGAGGACGACGACCTCGGGGGCGCCGGGCCGGGCGCGGAGGAGTTCGGTGGCGGTGAGGCCGTCGACGTCCGGCATGCGGATGTCCATGAGGACGACGTCGGGGGCGTGGCGGGCGACGAGTTCGGGGACTTCGCGGCCGTCGGCGCCCTCGCCTACGATCTCCAGTTCCTCGGCTCCGCCGAGCATCAGGGTGAGGCCCGCGCGGACCAGGGGGTCGTCGTCGACGATGAGCAGCCGGATGGTCATGCGGTCCACGGTAGCCAGGCGCGCAGGGCGAATCCTCCGTCGGGGTCCGGGCCGTGCTCCAGCCGGCCGCCGGCGAGGGCGGCGCGCTCGGTGAGTCCGATGAGTCCCTGACCGGAGCCGGGGACGTGGGGGACGGGTCCGCCGGGTGCCGGGTTGCGGACCTCGACGGTGAGGCCCTCGCCGGGCCGGCCGCGCACGGTGACGGTGACGGTGGTGCCGGGGGCGTGCTTGCGGGCGTTGGTCAGGGCTTCCTGGGCGATGCGGTAGACGGTGCGGCCGGTGGCGGCGGGCACGGCGGCCGGGTCGTCGACGGTGGTGTCGAGGACGACCTCCGCGCCGGCCTCGCGGGATTCGGCGATCAGGGCGCCGAGGGTGGCGAGGGTGGGCTGCGGCCGGTCGCCCGCCTCGCCGTTCTCGCCGGGGGCGCGCAGGACGCCGATGATCTCGCGGAGGTCCTGGAGGGCTTCGTGGGCGCTGTCGCGAATGACTCCGGCGGCGCGGGCGACCTGCTCGGGCGGGGCGTCGGGCCGGAACTCCAGGGCTCCGGCGTGGACGCTGAGCAGGGTGAGCCGGTGGGCGAGGACGTCGTGCATCTCGCGGGCGATGGCCTCACGGGCGAGCCGCTGGGCCTGCGCGGCGCGCAGTTCGGCCTCGGCCTCGGCGCGGCGGGCCCGTTCCCTGAGGGCCTCGACGAGCTGGCGGCGGGAGCGGACGAGCATGCCCCAGGCGGTGACGAGAAGGATGAAGACGAAGCCGATGGCGATGGCGAGGCCGACGTTGATGGTGGGGTCGGGACGGACGATGACCTGGGTGATGGAGGCGGCGACGGCGAGCGCCCCGATCCAGGCGACCTCACGGAAGGGGCGACGTACCGCGACGCTGAACAGGCTCGCGAGGACGGCGCCCGCGGCGACCGGGGCGACGGCGCTCGCCAGACAGAGGCCGACGGCGAGCCCGACGGGCCACCGTCGGCGCAGCCAGAGGGCGCAGCAGGCGGCGGCGCCGGCGAGCTGGTCGAGGAGAGCGACGGTCTCGCTGGTGTACTGCGCGCTGGCGTCGGCGGCGAGCAGGCCGACGAACGCGGCGAGCAGGAAGAGCGAGATGTCCACGACCCAGTCGCGGGCGGTACGGCGGGGCCTGGCCGCCCCGTTCCCACCCGGTTCGACCAGGTGGGAGGGGAACAGCCAGCGCTGTCGGTCCGTACGGGTCATGGGGCGAATCTACGCAGCCGGGCCGCCGCCGCGGGGCATCGGCGGCGGGGGCGCTACCTAAGTCGTACCGGTCGATACTTCGGTAGCGGCGCCGTGGACGGGAGGCGGACGCGCCCCCTCCCGCGCCCCGCCCATGATCACCTCATGAAGAAGTTTCTGGAAGTCGCCGGATTCCTGCTCGCGCTCTTCGGTGCCGCCGGGGTGGTGCGCGAGCTGACGGACGGCTCGTTCCGGCTCCTCGGGGTGACGCGGTACCTCACCGAGAACGTGGGGTTCCTGGAGGGCCGGGAGCTGTTCGCCAACATCGTGATCGCGGTCCTCGGCGTGGTCCTGATGATCGTGTCGGACCGGGTGCCGAAGCCGTCCTGAGGGCGGGCGCCGGGGGTGCGGTCAGGCGCTCGCGGAGTCGAGCCGGGTCACCTCGGCCAGGTGCTCGGCCATGCGGTGCGAGACCGAGCCGCTGGTGTAGAGGACGGCGCCGACGACGGCGAGGGGGACGGATCCGCCGAGGATCGCGAGGAGTTCGGGCCAGTCGCGCTCGTTGACGCAGGCGCTGTTGCCGTTGTGGAGGTTCTCGCTGGTGAACCGCGCGGTGCACTCGCGGCTGCGGTGCTCGCCGGCCTCGTAGGGCGTGAAGAGGAGGACCGCGAGCCAGATCCAGAGCAGGCCCGCGAGGGCGAGCAGTCCGAGGCCCCAGCCCTGGGTGCGCCGGGCGCGGGCGCGGAAGTCGTTGTCGTAGGCAAGTGAACGCATGGTCGAAGAACCTACCCGGCGTCCTTGTCGACGGCCCGGCGGCCCCAACTGGTGCCCGCCAGCAGGAGGATCGCGCCCGCGAGGCCGAGGGGTCCGGGCCGGTCGCCGGCGAGGGCGATGCCCGCGGCGGCGGCCCAGAGCGGCTCGGTGCCGAGGAGGAGGCTGACCCGGGACGGGGAGGTGCGGCGGACCGCCCACATCTGCACGAAGAAGGCGAAGAGGGTGCAGAAGACGGAGAGGAAGAGCAGGCCGGCCCATTCGCCGGGGCCGAAGTCGAGGGCGACCGCCCAGGGCGAGGCGCCCGTACCGGGGAAGCAGGCGATGACGGCGAAGACCGCGACGGCTGCGCCGAGTTGGACGGTGGTCAGGGAGAGCGAGTCGGCCGAACGGACCGCCTTGATCCGTGCCATGGCGAGGACGTGCACGGTACGGGCGACAGCGGCGAGCAGCATGAGCAGGTCGCCCGGGGACGGGGCGGTGAAGCCGGCGCCCTGGGTGAGCAGGACGACGCCGGTGACGGAGAGCGCGGCGGCGGCCAGGAAGGCGCGGGGCGGTCTGCTCCTGGTGACGGCGGCCTCGGCGAGCGGCGTGAGGATCATGGTGAGACTGATGATCAGGCCCGCGTTGGTGGCGGAGGTGTGGACGACCCCGTAGGTCTCCAGGAGGAAGATCCCGCCGAGGATCAGCCCGAGGGTCGCGGCCCCGCGCCACTGGGCCGCGCTCAGCGCCCGGAGCCTCTGCCATCCGGCGGCGACGAGGACGGGCACCACCACGGCGAACCGCAGCACGAGGACGGCGATGACGGTGTGGACGGTGGTGATGCCCTTGGCCGCGAGGTAGCTGGTGCCCCAGACGACCGCGACGAGGAGGACGGGCAGGTCGGTGAGCCAGGCGCGGCGCGGCGCGGCGAGCGCCACGGGCGCGGCGAGGGGGGACGAAGCTGCCATGGCGGACCGGGTCTCCAACGCTCGGGGTGGGGTGGAGACTTCGACGGCTCGCACACGGAGCGATCACCGTACCCGGAGGGGCCCGTGGCGGCTACACCTTTCCAGCGGGCGGGACCGGCCGGGTGCGGGGCGGCCGGTGACGGCCCCGACTCTCCTGGCCGGGCCCTCGCCGGCGGGTCGGCCGGTTCAGAAGCTGCCGTACGTCGGGCGGCCGGCCAGCTCGTACGTGTGGAGGGCGACGCCCTTGCTGGTGACGCGCGCGTCGGTGAGGCGGAAGGCGGTGGGGCGGACCCCTTCGGTGAAGAGGCGGCGGCCGGTGCCCAGGACCACGGGGAAGACGTGCAGGTGGAGGGTGTCGATGAGGTCGTGGTCGAGCAGGGTGCGGGCGAGGCCCGCGCTGCCGTGCATCTGGATCTCGCCGTCGGTGCGCTCCTTGAGGGCGGTGACCTCCTCGACGATGTCCCCGCGGAGCAGGGTGGTGCCCTCCCAGTCGGCCGAGGCGAGGGTGGTGGTCGCGACGTACTTGGGGAGGCCGTTGAGCTTGGAGGCGACGGGGTCGGCCGGGTCGGTGTGCTGGGGCCAGTAGCCCGCGAAGATGTCGTACGTGCGGCGGCCCAGGAGGAAGGCGGTCGGCCGGGCGAAGATCTCGGTGATGCGCTGCCCGAAGTCCTCGTCGCCGTACGGCGCGGACCAGCCGCCGTGCTCGAAGCCGCCGCTGCGGTCCTCGTCGGGGCCTCCGGGTGCCTGGACGACGCCGTCGAGGGTGAGGAACTGGGTGAGGCTGAGGGTGGCCATGCCGGGTGCCCTTTCTGTTCTCGGGACCATCGTGTCCCACCTCTTCCGACCCCACCGCCCGGCGAAAGTCATCGGTGACCGGGTCGGCGTCCGATTCCCGCCAGCGCCGGCACCCGCACCGGAGTTTGCTTGAACCCGCAACCAATCAGCGGGTTCTACGGAGGTTTCGGGATGTCCACGATGAACGGCACGGCGGTACTGATCACGGGCGGCAGCAGGGGCATCGGCGCGGCCACGGCCGTCCGGCTGGCCCGGGAGGGCGCCGATGTCGCCTTCACCTACGTCCAGGACGAGGCGCGGGCCGAGGAGGTCGCCGCGCGGATCGAGGCGGTGGGCCGGAAGGCGCTGCCGCTGCGGGCGGACGCGGCCGACGCCGGGGACGCGGCGGGGGCGGTGGAGTGGGCGGCGGACGCGCTGGGCCGGCTCGACGTCCTGGTGAACAACGCGGGCGTCGGCGTCCTCGGTCCGCTGGAGTCCTTGGCGCTCGCGGATGTGGACCGGGTCCTCGCGGTCAATGTCCGGGCGGCTTTCCTCGCCTCTCAGGCGGCGGCCTCGCGGTTGCCGGAGGGCGGGCGGATCGTCACGATCGGCAGTTGCATGGCGCAGCGGGTGCCGGGCCCGGGCGGGGCGCTGTACGCGATGAGCAAGACGGCCCTGATCGGCCTGACGAAGGCGCTGGCGCGTGAACTCGGCGGGCGTGGCATCACGGCGAATCTGGTCCACCCGGGTCCGATCGACACGGACATGAACCCGGCGGACGGCCCGTACGCGGACGGCCAGTCGGCGCTGACGGCGCTCGGCCGCTTCGGCACGGCGGAGGAGGTGGCGGCGACGGTGGCCTTCCTGGCGGGCCCGGAGGGACGGTACGTGACGGGCGCGGAGTTCGCGGTGGACGGCGGGCACGCGGCCTGACGCGGGAGGCGAAACCCGGCGAGTGAGCCGAAGGGCGCCGCCGGGGGAAGAACCCCGAGCGCGCGGAGCCTCCCGAGGAACGAGGGAGGCGAGCACGGTCGGGGTTCTTCCCCCGGCTCTGGGCGCCCGGAGGCGAACCGAGCCCCAAAAAGAGGGGAGGGAGGCGAGCACGGTCGGGGTTCTTCCCCCGGCTCTGGGCGCCCGGAGGCGAACCGAGCCCCAAGAAAGGGCGGCGTACCTACCCGCCCAGTTCCTGGTGCCGGGCGGTCAGCCGGGTGCGGCCCGCCTCCGTGAGGGAGCCGAAGAGACGGAGGCGCGAGATGCCGCCGTCCGGGTAGATGTCGATCCGGACGCGGGAGCCGACCGCCGGGGTGTCGAGCACGAAGCGGTGGTTGGTGTCGGGCTGGAGGCGGGTCCGGGGCAGGATCTCGGTCCAGTCCTCGGAGCCCTCCGCGGCGACGGAGAGCGCCGCCCAGCCCGCGCTGTTGCCCTTGAGGTACGCGGTGTCGATCTCGACCGCGCGGATCTCGGCCTCGGCGACCAGCTGGTAGCGGATCCAGTCGTTGCCCTCGTCGCGGCGGCGGCGGGTCTCCCAGCCGTCGTCCATCTTGCGGGAGCGGCCGGGCTGGATGGTGTTGGTGGCCGGGGAGTAGAAGCGGTCGGAGGCGTCCTCGACCTGGCCTCCGTTCTCCAGGGCCGCGAGGTCGAACGTACCGAGGACACCGAGCCAGGCCGGGTCGGGGGCGACCTCGCCGTGGACGCGGAGGCGGGCGATGCCGCCGTCGGGGTGCTGGTTGACGCGCAGGTGCGTGAAGCGCCGTTCGACGTCGACGGCGAAGCCGTTGGCGGCGTGGCCGCCGACGGCGGTGCGCGGGACGAGCGTCGTCCACTTCACGTCCTCGGCGAGGAGTTCCTCGGGCGAGGGCGAGCCGGCGACGGAGGCGGCCTCGACGGAGACGGCCTGCGGGTGGTTGCCGCGGAAGTGGGCGGTGTCGAGGACGATGCCGCGGACGACGCCGGGCGCGCCGAGCCGTACGAGGGCCCAGTCGTGGTCGTCCTCGGTGGGGTGCGGCTGCTGGGCGGAGATGCCGCGGCGGCGGCGGGTCTCCCAGCCGTCCATGATCTTGCCCTTGTGACCGAAGTGCTCGGGGTCGAACTCGGCGGCCCCGGGCTTGAGCAGGTTCTCGCGCTCGGCGAAGAACTCGTCGTTGGCGGCGACGACACTCGCGCCGAGGCGCCGGTCGGCGAGGTCGGCGTACTGGGCGAAGGGGAAGTCGGCGGTGCGGTAGTCGGCGTACGGGTCACCGCCGCCGTAGGGGCCGGCGTCGCCGGTGAAGGAGGGGATGACGGACACGTCAGTTGTTCCTTTCGAGGAGGCGGCCGGTGGGCTCGGTGAGGGTGCCGTGGTCGGCGATCCGCTGTCCGCGCAGCCAGGTGGAGGTCACGACGCCGCTGAGGGTCCTGCCCGCGTAGGCGGTGATCCGGTTGCGGTGCTGGAGCTCGGCCGGGTCGACGGTGAAGGTGGCCTCCGGGTCGAGGACGGCGAAGTCGGCGTCGCGGCCGGCCGCGATGGCGCCCTTGCGGGAGAGTCCGGCGAGCCGGGCCGGGCCCTCGGACATCCAGCGGACGACGTCGGTCAGGTCGAAGCCGCGGCGGCGGGCCTCGGTCCAGATGGCGGGCAGGCCGAGCTGGAGGGAGGAGATGCCGCCCCAGGCGGACGCGAAGTCGGGCGTCTTGAGGTCGGCGGTCGACGGGGAGTGGTCGGAGACGACGCAGTCGATCGTGCCGTCCGCGAGCCCCTGCCACAGGGCGTCCTGGTTGGCGGCCTCGCGGATGGGCGGGCAGCACTTGAACTCGGTGGCGCCGTCCGGGATCTCCTCGGCGGTGAGCGTGAGGAAGTGCGGGCAGGACTCGACGGTGATCTTGACGCCCTCGGCCTTGGCGGCGGCGATCAGCGGCAGCGTGTCGGAGGAGGAGAGGTGCAGGACGTGGACGCGGGCGTTGAGCCGGCGGGCCTGGTTGACCAGGTTCTCGATGGCCGTGTTCTCGGCGTCGCGGGGACGCGAGGCCAGGAAGTCGGCGTAGGCGAGGCCGGACTTCTGGGGCGCGGCGGCGAGGTGGTGGGGGTCCTCGGCGTGCACGATCATCAGGCCGTCGAAGCCGGAGATCTCGGCGAGCGAGGTCGCGAGGCGTTCCTGGTCGAGCTCGGGGAACTCGTCGACGCCGGAGGGCGACAGGAAGCACTTGAAGCCGTAGACGCCGGCGTCGTACAGCGGGCGCAGGTCCTTGACGTTGTCGGGCAGGGCGCCGCCCCAGAAGCCGACGTCGATGTGCGCCTTGGTGCGGGCGACCTCCTGCTTGACGCGCAGGTTCTCCACGGTGGTCGTGGGGGGCAGCGAGTTGAGGGGCATGTCGAGCAGCGTGGTGATGCCGCCGGCGGCCGCCGCGCGGGTGGCGGTCCAGAAGCCCTCCCACTCGGTGCGGCCGGGGTCGTTCACGTGGACATGGGTGTCGACGAGGCCGGGCAGGACGACGTCGTCGCCGACGTCCTCGAGCCGGGCGCCGACGGGTACCTCGGCGTCGTACGGCAGCACGGCCGCGATCGTCCCTCCGGAGACGGCGATCGACGCCGGGCGCGTCCCCTCGGGGGTGATGACACGCGTCGAGCGCAGGACCAGGTTGACGTCCACCCGTACCCCTTCTTCAAGTTCTTCAAGTGCTCCGGCGGGAATCCGCCCGGCAGGGAATTCAACGAACTGTTGAAGGAGTCTTCACTTCCGGACGACATGCCGTCAAGGGCACACTTCCAGCATCGGGCCGAGCGAACCCCGCTTGGGCGTTTCCACGAAGTGGAATGTAAATTTCGTACAGTAGAACGTAGCTCCGCACATGCGGGGCGTACGCGGACCGCCCCGGACCGTCGGCGACACCGGACAAACACGCCCTGACCGGCGCGGACGCCGACACCGGGACCGTGTGCCCCGGCCGGGGGCGCCCGGTAGGCTGCTGCCTTGCCCGCCTGCCCCGAAAGGACCGTTGACGTGCCGACGTCCAGCGCCAGCACCACCGACGCCGCCAAACCCGCCGCGAGCGGGGGCGTCCAGTCCCTTGAGCGTGCCTTCGACCTCCTTGAGCGGATGGCCGACGCCGGGGGCGAGGTCGGGCTGAGCGAGCTCTCCGCCAGCAGCGGACTCCCGCTCCCCACCATCCACCGGCTGATGCGCACCCTGGTCGCCTGCGGATACGTCCGCCAGCAGCCCAACCGCCGCTACGCCCTCGGCCCCCGTCTGATCCGCCTCGGCGAGTCGGCCTCCCGCCTCCTCGGCACCTGGGCCCGCCCCTACCTGGCGCGGCTGGTCGAGGAGACCGGCGAGACCGCGAACATGGCGCTGCTCGACGGCGACGAGATCGTCTACGTGGCGCAGGTGCCGTCCAAGCACTCGATGCGCATGTTCACCGAGGTCGGCCGACGGGTGCTGCCGCACTCCACCGGCGTCGGCAAGGCGCTGCTCGCGCACACCCCGGCGGAGGAGGTGCGCGCGCTGCTCGCCCGCACCGGCATGCCCGCCGCGACCGAGAAGACCATCACCACGCCGGACGGCTTCCTCGACGCGCTCGTCGCGGTCCGCGAGACGGGGTACGCGGTCGACGACAACGAGCAGGAGATAGGAGTCCGCTGCCTCGCGGTGTCGGTCCCCGACTCCCCCACCGCGGCGGCGATCTCGATCTCGGGCCCGGCGGGCCGCGTGACGGAGGCGGCCACGGAGAAGATCGTCCCGATCCTCCAGGAAGTGGCCCGGGACCTCTCGGCGGCCCTCGCGAACACCTCGGGGAACGGCCAGGGTTGAGCCCCGCCGTGGGGTGGACCCCGACGGCGTGACCGAGGTCCACGAGCGCGACGGCCGTCGGGCCGTCGGGCTCGGTTCCGCGCGACGGTCCGGTTCGACCGGTCCGGTTCGACCGGACCCGGTACGGCAGGACCCGGTACGGCAGGACCCGGTACGGCAGGCCGCGTACCTCAGGACCCGTACGCGAGGGACCCGCACGTCAGGGACCCGCACGTCAGGGACCAGGCTGTCAGGGACCAGGCTGTCAGGGACCAGGGGCGCGCGGTGTCGCCAGGCCCAATTCGTAGGCGAGGACGACCAGTTGGGCGCGGTCGCGGGCCCGGAGCTTCGTCATGGCCCGGTTGACGTGGGTCTTCGCGGTCATCGGCGTGATCACCATGCGGTCGGCGATCTCGTCGTTGGACAGGCCCCGCGCGACCAGGACCACGGCCTCGCGCTCCCGGTTGGTCAGCTCCTCCAGTCCGGGCCCCGGACCGGGCCCGAAAGGCTCGGCGACGTACCGGTCGATGAGCCTGCGCGTGATCGACGGCGCGAGCAGCGCGTCGCCCCGCGCCGCGACCCGTACCGCGTGCAGGAAGTCCTCCGGCACGATGTCCTTGACCAGGAACCCGGCGGCGCCCGCCCGCAACGCGTCGAAGACGTACTCGTCCAGGCCGTAGTTGGTCAGGATGACCACGTGCACCCCGGCTAGCGCCGGATCGGCGGCGATGCGCCGGGTCACCTCGACGCCGTCCATGACCGGCATCCGGATGTCCACGAGCGCGATGTCGGGCAGGTGCTCCGCCGCCAGGGCCAGGCCCTCCCGGCCGTCACCGGCCTCGCCCACCACCTGGATGTCGTCCTCCAGGTCGAGGAGCGCGCGGAACCCGCTGCGGATGAGCGGCTGGTCGTCGACGAGCAGGACGCGGATCACGGGGTCCGCCCCAGGGGGAGCCGGGCCCGGACGGTGAAACCGCCCTCCGTACGCGGCCTCGCGCTCAGCCCCCCGCCGAGCGCGGTGACCCGTTCGCGCATCCCGAGCAGCCCCCTTCCGGGCGTCGGTACCGAGTCCGGCGCCGCCCTCCCGTCGTCGTCGACCCGTACGGTCAGGGCGTCCGGACGGCAGTCGATACGCACCGAGGCGGTGGCCGCGTCCGCGTGACGGGCGATGTTGGTGGGCGATTCCTGGACGATCCGGTAGACGGTCCTGTCCACCGCGACCGGTACGTGGTGCCGGTCGCCCTCGATCGTCAGCGTGGCGTCCAGACCGGCCAGCCGGGCCCGCGCCACCAGGCCCGACACATCGTCGAGACCGCGCGGCGGGGCCGTGTCGTCGTCGCGCAGCGCCTCCAGGGTCGCCCGCAGTTCCCGGGTCGCCTCCCGCCCGGCCTCCTGGATCGCGAGCAGGGCCTCCGGCACCCGCTCGCCGCGCCGACGGGCCACATGCACCGCGACCTCGGACTGCACCTTGATGATCGAGATCTGATGGGTGAGCGAATCGTGCAGCTCACGCGCGATGCGCAGCCGCTCCTCGTCCGCGCGGCACCGCGCGGTCTCCTCCCGGGTCCGCTCGGCCTCGTCCGCCCGCCACTCGGCCTGCCGCAGCGCCTCCCCCGCGGCACCGGCCGCGACCAGCCAGGCCAGCTCCAGGGCGCCGCGCGCCCGCGCGAACGCCTCGCCCGTGTCGTGCAGGCCCGAGAGCAGCGCCGCCAGCGGCAGCGCGGCGAGCACGGCCACGCTCACCACGATCGCGACCGTGCGGTGCCCCGCCCGTACGGCCGCGTACACCGCGAACAGATACGCGACGGCGGGCACGTCGAGACCGGCCGCCTGGTAACCCACAGCACAGAGCCCGGTCACGACCAGGACGGGGACCGGGGCGCGGCGGCGCGCGGCGAGCGCCAGACCGCCGGCCGCGAGGAGCGCATAGCCGAGCGGGCCGAGCTCCGTGGTGGAGTGCTGCCCGGACGCCCCGGCCGACAGCAGCGCCGCCGCCACGCCGACGGCGATCACCCCGTCCCCGACACGCTCCGGGACACCGAACCGTCCTCTGATCATGCGCGCACCCTAGCCGCGCGGGGAGGCGGGCGGATCCCGCTCGCGGAGGAGCCCGCGGCTACCACGGACGCGGTAGCCGGGACGTTCCTGCCGCGTGCGCGGCAGCGGGAAGTGACCACGCCTGCCGGACGACGCGCGGCCGGTCCGGTGGCGATGCTCGGGTGGTCCCGTTCCCCCGAGGAGAAGGAGCACCCATGTCGCCCCGCACCGTGCCCGTCCTGACCGGAGCCGTCCTGATAGGCGGTCTCGTGCTCGCCGTACCTGCGGCGGCCGACCCCGCCGTGCAGCCGGTCGCCGCGAGCGTCTACACCCTGAGCGTCGGCCGGGTCGCGGCCTCGGCCGCCGCGCTGATCGGCCTCCTGGGCGCGGTCAACGGCGGCCTCGCCCTGGTCCGCACCACGCGCCGGGGCCGCATCGCCACCTGGGCCCGCCGCCACGGGGCCGTCACGGCCCTGGTGGCCGGGCCGGTCGCCGTGGCCGTCGGCGGGGCGGTCGCCGCGACCGCCGACGGTGGCCTCGGCACCGGCAACGGGCTGGGCGGCGCCTACGTCGCCGTGCTGGTGGGCCTGGTCGCCGTCACCCTCGGGTGGCGGGCCCGCGCCCGCGCCCGCGCCCACCGGCACGGCTGAACGGCCTCCCGGGCCGCGAGCCGTTGCGAACGGCGCATCGCCCCGGGGCCCGTCTCCCCCGGCTCAGGCCCGCACCGACTCCGTCAGGCGTCCGTCCTGGACCGTCACCGTGTGGTCCGTGCGGGCCAGGTGGGTGCGGTCGTGGGTGACCAGGACCGTCGCCGTGCCCCGCTCGGTGGTGAGCGTGGCCAGGAGGTCCATGACCGCCGCCCCCCGCTCGTGGTCCAGGGCGCTCGTCGGCTCGTCGACCAGGAGCAGGGAGGGCTCGTTCATCAGCGCCCGCGCGATGTTCACGCGCTGCCGCTGGCCGCCCGACAGCTGGTGGGGCCTCCGGTGGGCCTGGTCCGCGAGGCCCACCGCGTCGAGGAGGTCCATGGCCCGGCCCCGTACCGCCTTCGGCTGACGCCCCGAGAGATGGGCCATCACCTGGAGCTGCTCCGCCGCACTCAGCGAGGGCAGCAGATTGGGCTGCTGGAAGACGATCCCGATGTGCTCGCGGCGCAGCTCCGCCTTGGCGGCGGGGGTGAGCGGCCCGGTGTCCGTACCGGCGACGACGACCCGCCCCTCGTCCGGGGTCACCAGGGTGGCGGCCACGGCGAGCAGGCTGGACTTGCCGGAGCCGGAGGGGCCGACGACGGCGGTGAGGGTACCCGCGGGCACGTCGAGGGAGACGGCGTCGAGTGCGGTCAGCCGGCCGTCCCCGTCGGGGTAGGTGAGGGTGACGGCGTCGAGGACGAGGCTCATCGGGTGCTCCGGGGGGTGGAGAGGGGGCGGAGGACGACGCTCATCGGGCACTGCCGAGGGCGGTCAGGGGGTCGACGGCGGTGATCCGCCGGATGGAGAGGGCGGCGCCGAGGACGCCGAGGACGACGATCACGGCGGCGGGCCCGAGGACGGTGAGCGGTTCGAGGACGAACGGCACGTTGCCACCGCTGACCAGGGCGCCGATGCCGACGGCGAGTGCCGTGCCGAGCAGGGTGCCCGCGGTGAGCATGAGCACGGCCTGTCCGAGCGCGTCCTTGAGGAGGTACGGAGTGGAGGCGCCGAGCGCCTTGAGGACGGCGACGTCGCCACTGCGCTGGATGGTCCAGACGGTGAAGAAGGCCCCTATGACGAGCGCGGAGATGGCGAAGAGGAAGCCGCGCATGAGCTGGAGCGAGCCGTTCTCCGCCTGGTAGGACCCTATGGCGGTGAGGGCGCCGTCGACGGTCCGCGCCTCGGTGCCGGCCGCCTTGTCGCCGGCGGTCCAGTCGACGCTGTCGCCGCCGGTCAGGGCGATGACGGTGGCCTGCTCCTCCGGGCTCGTCCCGTTGTGGCCGAGCTTCTGCCAGTCGTCGAGGGCGGTCCACACGACCGGGGTGTGGCTGTACGAGGCGTCACCGGAGACGGCCGAGACGGTGAGGTCGACGGGGCCGAGGCGGACGGCGTCACCGGGCGAGACACCCAGTTCCTCGGCCGCCGACTCCGAGAGGACGGCCTTGCCGGGGGCGACGGCGGCCGGGGCGAGGCCGGCGTCCGGCTCCGAACCGAAGGCGGAGACGGCGGCGGTACGGTCCCCGGCGGCGCCGTTGATCGTACGGATGCCGAGCGGTTCCGCGCCGGTCACTCCGGGCCGGTCCGCCCACTGCTGCCACTGCTTCTCCGTCACCGTCGAGTTGGTGAAGGAGACCGACTGTCCCGACGGCGGCGCGGCGAAGGCCAGCCGGTCGGCGGACAGGCCGGTGATCGCGGAGATGTTCTCCCGCGCGAGTCCGGCGGTCAGCCCTGACAGCAACCCGACGAGCAGCGTGATCAGCACGATCACGGTGCCCATGAGGGTGAACCGCCCCTTGGCGAATCTGAGGTCTCTCCATGCCACGAACATGCTGACCAGAGTGGTCCCCGGGGTGCCCCTCGGGCATCGCGCCACGGATGGCTCCGCAATCAATCTTTCGGTTGAGTCCGGATTGTCTCCCTCCGCCTAGGCTGGTGGAACCATGGATCCACGTTCCCTCACCCCTGCCCTCCGCGCGCTGCGCCTCTGTCTGCACCTGTTGATCGCGGGCCTGCTGGTCCTGGCGGCGGTCCGCGCGGACTCGGCCGCCGGGACGGTGGCGGCGGTGGTCATGGGGGCCGTCTACGCGGCCGGCTCGTACCTCCCGTCCGTGAGCGGCTCGCAGCGGGCCGCCGCCGTGTGGCTGGGGGTCCTGGGCCTGTCGTGGCTGGTGTTGCTGGGGCTGACGCAGGAGGCGCTCTGGCTGGCGTTCCCGCTGTACTTCCTCCAGCTGCACCTGCTGCCCACCCGCTGGTCACTGCCGGTGGTCACGCTGACGGCGGTCGCGGCGATCCTCTCGTACGTGAGGCACGGCGCGCCGATCACTCCGGGCGTCTTCATCGGCCCGCTGCTCGGCGCGGCGGTCGCGGTGGCGACGGTCCTCGGCTACCAGGCCCTGTACCGGGAGAGCGAGCGGCGGCGGCAGCTCATCGAGGAGCTGATCACGACGCGGGCGGAGCTGGCGTCGGCGGAGCGGCACGCGGGGACGCTGGCCGAGCGGGAGCGCCTGGCCCGCGAGATCCACGACACGCTCGCGCAGGGGCTGTCCTCGATCCAGCTGCTGCTGCGGGCCGCGGAGCGGGCGCTGCCGCCGGGCTCCCCGGCGGCGGGGCACATCGACCGGGCGCGGCAGGCGGCGCAGGACAACCTCGCGGAGGCGAGGCGCTTCGTCCGCGCGCTGTCGCCCCCGGACCTGGAGCACGGCTCGCTCGCGGCGGCCCTGGAGCGCCTGTGCGAACCGGGCTCCGGCGGGGACGCGGGGGCCTACGGGGCCGGGCCGCGCGTGCGGTTCTCCGTCAGCGGTACGCCGGCCGAGCTGCCGACGCCCTACGAGGTGGCGCTGCTGCGCATCGCGCAGTCGGCGCTCGCGAACACGGTGCGGCACGCGGCGGCCTCGCGCGCCGAGATCACCCTCTCGTTCATGGACGCCTCGGTGACCCTGGACGTCGTCGACGACGGCGCGGGCTTTGATCCGGGTGCCGTACGCCCTTCCTCCGACGGCGGTTTCGGGCTTCCGGCGATGCGCGTGCGCGCGGAGTCGCTGGGCGGCACGTTCACCGTGGAGTCCGCGCCCGGCCAGGGCACGGCCGTCGCCGTCTCCCTCCCTCTTCCCGCTGGAGTCTGAAGCCATGACCATCCGCCTCCTCCTCGCCGACGACCACCCGGTCGTACGGGCCGGCCTGCGCGCGGTCCTCGACACGGAACCGGACTTCGCCGTCGTCGCGGAGGCGGCCACCGCCGAGCGCGCGGTGGAGCTGGCCGCCGCGGGGGGCGTGGACGTGGTCCTGATGGACCTCCAGTTCGGCTCGGGGATGCACGGCTCGGAGGCCACGGCGGCGATCACGGCGGTCCGGGGCGGACCGAAGGTCCTCGTCCTCACGACGTACGACACGGACGCGGACATCCTGGCGGCGGTGGAGGCGGGCGCCTCCGGCTACCTCCTGAAGGACGCGCCGCCGGAGGAGCTGGCGGCGGCGGTCCGGACGGCGGCGGCCGGGCAGTCGGCGCTCGCCCCTGCGGTGGCGCACCGGCTGATGGACCGGATGCGGACCCCGGCGGAGGCGCTGACCAAGCGGGAGCTGGAGGTTCTCCAGCTGGTGGGCGAGGGGCTGTCGAACCAGCAGATCAGCAAGGCGCTGTTCCTGAGCCAGGCGACGGTGAAGTCGCACCTGGTGCACATCTTCGCGAAGCTGGGCGTGGACTCGCGGACGGCGGCGGTGGCAGCGGCGACGGCGCGGCGGCTGATCAGACGCTGACGACCGGCTGCCTTCCGGGGGAGCGACGGCCTCCCGGCGGGCGACCGCCCCGAGCCCGCACGCCCGGCCCGGCAGCCCGGCGGCAGTCCCCTTCGGTTCCCGCTCGCCCGGCCCTGGCAGCCGAGCAGCCCCTTCAGTCGCCGCTCCCCCGGCCCGGCAGCCCCCTCAGCCCCCGCTCCCCCGCTCCTGTGGCGGTCCGAAGAGTTCCACCGCCCTGCGCACCCCCGCCAGCCCCGCCGCGAGCGCGCTGACGGAGCCGACCGAGCCCGCGACGAGCAGCAGGGAGCGGCGCAGCCGCCGTATCTCGGGGGCGCCGCTGAGCGCCATGGCGTCCAGCGCGGCGAGTTCGTCCTCGGCGATGCCCCGGTCGGCGAACTCGACACGGTGGGCGGCCAGTTCCCGCCTGAGCCGGGACACGGCCGACCGCAGTTCGGCCACCCTGGGGTCCACGCCCTCGCCGGTCACTCGCCTCTGTCCCACGCTTCGCAACATGGTTCTCCCCCTCGCACGACACCGTGCGCAGAACTCCACTCCGGACACTCCGAACCGGCCGTCTGGCGGTGGTCGGGCGCCGCGAGTCGCGGGTCAGTTAACTCCTTCGCCACCCCGGCGCGCCACCCTCCGCAAGGGTGATTCAGGCGAGCGTGTCATTCCGCCTGATGAGGTATGCAGTCCTCATGACAACCACGCATGACCGAACACCCGTCCGACCGCCCGTGGTCGCGGGGCTGCTGCTCGCCGCAGGAGGCGGGCGGCGGCTCGGGGGGCGCCCGAAGGCACTCCTTCCCCACCGCGGCCGTCCGCTCGTCGAGCACGCCGTGGGGGTGCTGCGCGCGGCCGGCTGCGAGGTGGTGCACGTGGTTCTGGGCGCCTCGGCCGATGTCGTACGGGAGCGGGCGGAGCTGCCCGGGTGCGTGCTGGTCGACAACCCGGAGTGGGCCGAGGGGATGGGCTCGTCGCTGCGGGCGGGGCTCGTGTCGCTGGCCGCCGACCCGCGCGGGGTGGACGCGGCGCTCGTGTCCCTGGTGGACCAGCCGGGGATCGGCGCGGAGGCGGTGGCGCGGGTCCGGTCGGCGTACACGTCGAGGGACACGCTGGCGGCGGCCTCGTACGACGGCCGGCGGGGCCATCCGGTGCTGTTCGGCGCCGCGCACTGGGCGGGGATCGCGGAGCTCGCGGTGGGCGACCGGGGGGCGCGGGACTATCTGGCGGCGCACCGGGATGCGATCACTCCTGTGGACTGTTCGGATGTGGCCGAGCCCTACGACATCGACACGGAGGCGGACCTGGCCCGTCTGGAGTGACACGACCGGCGCGACGCACCCCGAACGGCACGCCCGGCGCGACGCACCCCGCTACGGCGTACCTGGAGTGAACGCTCTGGCACCGAGCGCCATGGTCTGTCGATCCGGAGAATCTCGACATCAACAAACCATTGAACTTCCACCATGAGGAAACTAGTATCCACTGTTCAGAAGCGCCTGCTGTTTCAGAAGGCGCTCGCGGCCGTATCTCGGCGCCTGCGGCACTCCGTGCCGTTCCGTGACGCCCGGCGGCCGATTGGCACCGCCCGTGAAGTCCGCTGAAGGAAGTGACAGTTCATGTCCGCACCAGCGCCGTCCCCCCTGGCCGTCGTCGATGCCGAGCCCCTGCCGCGTCAGGAAGAGGTGCTCACCGAGGCCGCCCTGGCCTTCGTCGCCGAACTGCACCGGCGGTTCACCCCGCGCCGGGACGAGCTCCTCGCCCGCCGAGCGGAGCGTCGCGCCGAGATCGCCCGTACGTCCACCCTGGACTTCCTGCCGGAGACCGCCGCGATCCGCGCCGACGACTTCTGGAAGGTCGCACCCGCCCCGGCGGCCCTGAACGACCGGCGCGTCGAGATCACCGGCCCGACCGACCGCAAGATGACGATCAACGCGCTCAACTCCGGCGCGAAGGTCTGGCTCGCCGACTTCGAGGACGCCTCGGCGCCGACCTGGGAGAACGTGGTCCTGGGCCAGCTCAACCTGATCGACGCGTACGCCCGGAAGATCGACTTCACGGACCCGCGCTCGGGCAAGTCGTACGCCCTCAAGCCGGCCGGCGAGCTGGCCACGGTCGTCATGCGGCCGCGCGGCTGGCACCTGGAGGAGCGTCACCTCGCCTTCGACGGGCGCCCGGTGCCGGGAGCCCTGGTCGACTTCGGCCTGTACTTCTTCCACAACGCCCAGCGGCTGATCGACCTCGGCAAGGGCCCGTACTTCTACCTGCCGAAGACGGAATCGCACCTGGAGGCCCGCCTCTGGAACGACATCTTCGTCTTCGCCCAGGACTACGTCGGCATCCCGCAGGGCACCGTCCGCGCCACGGTCCTCATCGAGACGATCACGGCCGCGTACGAGATGGAGGAGATCCTCTACGAACTCCGCGACCACGCCGCCGGATTGAACGCGGGCCGCTGGGACTACCTGTTCTCCATCGTGAAGAACTTCCGTGACGGCGGCGCCAAGTTCGTCCTGCCGGACCGCAACGCGGTCACGATGACGGCCCCGTTCATGCGCGCGTACACCGAACTCCTCGTGCGCACCTGCCACAAGCGCGGCGCCCACGCGATCGGCGGCATGGCGGCGTTCATCCCGTCCCGCCGCGACGCCGAGGTCAACAAGGTCGCCTTCGAGAAGGTCAAGGCCGACAAGGACCGCGAGGCCGGCGACGGCTTCGACGGTTCCTGGGTCGCCCACCCCGACCTGGTCCCGATCGCGATGGCCTCCTTCGACGCGGTCCTCGGCGAGAAGCCGAACCAGAAGGACCGTCTCCGCGAGGACGTCTCCGTCGCGGCCGGCGACCTCATCGCCATCGACTCGCTGCACGCGAAGCCCACGTACGCCGGCCTGGTGAGCGCCGTGCAGGTCGGCATCCGCTACATCGAGGCATGGCTGCGCGGGCTGGGCGCCGTCGCCATCTTCAACCTGATGGAGGACGCGGCCACCGCCGAGATCTCCCGCTCGCAGATCTGGCAGTGGATCAACGCCGGTGTCGTCTTCGAGAACGGCAAGGCCGCCACCCCGGAGCTGGCCCGCGCGGTCGCCGCCGAGGAACTGGCCGCCATCCGCGCCGAGATCGGTGAGGAGGCCTTCGCGGCCGGCAAGTGGCAGCAGGCGCACGACCTGCTGCTGCACGTCTCCCTCGACGCCGACTACGCCGACTTCCTGACGCTGCCCGCCTACGAGCAGCTGGTCGGCTGACCCACCAGCGTCGGCCGACCGCACAGCGGCCGCACACCGTCTGATCAGGGCTCCGCCTCCGGTGACGCACATCGCCGGGGGCGGAGCCCCGCCGCGTTCCCGGTCGGCTCACAGGTGACGTGACGGAACCGAGATATGCAACTACCTAGCGGTAACAAGCCGGGGGGTGACAGATTCCGCCATGCCACCGGCCGGCGGCTGTCCCCCACGTCACTGCGTACCGCAGGAGCACAGCCATGCCTTCGACCCCCCACCGCGCGCTGCGCGCACTCCTGGCACTGTGTACCGCCGCCGGGCTGGCCTCCCTCGCCGCCCCGGCCGCCCATGCGTCCCCCGGCACCGGGCCCACCGCCGTCGTCACCATGGGCGACAGCTACATCTCCGGCGAGGCCGGCCGCTGGCAGGGCAACAGCCTGACCAACTCCGGGAGCCGCAACGGCACCGACCGCGCCTGGACGGGCAGCGGATACGACCCGTCCCGGGTGTACGGCTCCACCGCGGGCGGCTGCGACCGCTCGGACACCGCCGAGGTGAAGAGCGCGGGTCCGATCGCGGGCTCCCTGATCAACCTGGCCTGCTCCGGCGCGACCACCCGGAACGTCTTCCGGGCCTCGCGGGGCGGCCAGTCGTACAAGGGCGAGGCGCCGCAGGCCGACCAACTGGCGGCGGTCGCCGCCGCGAACGACGTGAAGCTGATCGCGCTCTCGATCGGCGGCAACGACCTCGGGTTCGCGGACGTCATCACCACCTGCGCCACCGACTACATCGTCTGGTACTCGTACTGCCACGACGACCAGCAGGCCGAGGTGGACGCGAGGATCGACGGCGTCATGGCGGACGTCGGCCGCTCGGTCGACGAGATCAGGGCCGTCATGGCGGGCGCCGGCTACGGCTCCTCCGACTACCGGATCGTCCTCCAGTCGTACCCCTCCCCGATCCCCCGCGCCGCCGACAACCGCTACGGGGAGAGCGGCTGGTCCCGTACGAACACCGGCGGCTGCCCGTTCTGGAACGCCGACTCCGACTGGGCCCGCGACTCCCTCGTCCCCCAGCTCGCCGACCGCCTGAAGGGCGTCGCCACCGCCAAGGGCGTCCAGTTCCTGGACCTCCGGGACGCGCTCCAGGGCCGTGAGGTCTGCGCGAAGGCGAGCCGTCAGGTGACGTCGACGGCGCCCGCCTCGGGCACGACGAGCGAGTGGGCGCGCTGGATCGACAGCCAGAGCACCCAGGGCCTCGTCCAGGAGTCCATGCACCCCAACGCCTACGGACAGCAGGCCCTCGGCCGCTGCCTGGCCCTGGTCAACGCCCGCCCGACGGGCAACCAGAGCTGCCGGAACACGGCGGGGGCGGGCCCGTCGGCGATGTATCTGACGGCGGGTTGACGGACCTCGCCACGGCACGGGACGGAACGGACCTGGGCCCCGCTACGGCATGAGACCGAGCGGGCCGAGGACCCGCTCCGTCTCGTGGCGGTCGGCCGCGGCCATCGCCGTGAGCAGGGCGGCGGAACCGCCCGGCCAGGCGGCGGCGGCCGTGTCGAAGGCGGTACGGCGCGACTCCAGGGGCCCCTTCTTCGCGGGCAGCGCGTCGAGCACGAACAGCGCCCGCGCCGAGGTCCGTACCTGGATCAGGTCGGAGGGCTCGCCCCGCGCCTGCAGGGCCTGGTGGGCGTACGCGCCGATCACGGGGTCACGAAGCGCGGCGCGCAGGGCCTCGGGCGGGGCGGAAGCGGTGTCCAGGACGGCGAAGAGGCCCCGGGTGGCGGCGGCGTCGGAGCCGCCGGCGTGGACGGTGCCGAGGGCCGCGAGCAGTTCGGACCAGGCTTCGACGGTGTCACCGCGCGCGTGGAGCCGGTCGGCGAGCACGCGCGCGGCGACACAGCCGGGCCAGCCCGCGGCGCCGGCCACCACATCGGCCGCGGCCCACGATCTGACCTCCTCGGCGTCGGGCGCGGCGATCCCGCGCACCCCGAGCAGATAGCGCACGACGCCCGCACCGCGCGGGGTGAGCCCGAAGGCGTCGCCGGTGCGGAAGACCAGGCCGGTGGCGGCGAGCCGGTCGAGGACGGCGGCCAGTTCGCGGGCGGGTCCCTCCAGAGCGGCGCGGTCGGCCTCGGTCAGCCCGGCGGAGCCGAGGAGGCGGACGAGCTCGGGCAGCGGCGGGACGATGTACGGCCCGGCGGCCTCGGCCGGTACCGGTACGGGCAGGTCCTCAAGCGCCGGATCGACGGCCCGGTCCTCGTACTCGGCGGCCTTGCGGACGACGGAGTCGGCGGAACAGCCACGCCGGTAGACCACGTACAGCAGGTGGGGCGCCTCCCCGCCGTAGGGCTCGAACTCCTCCTCGGTGAGTTCCTCCACGAGGGTGATGAGGGTGTCCGCGTCCTCCTCGACGGGTACGGGCCCGGGCTCGATCGCGGGCGGCGGGGGTACGGGGACGGCGACGTCGCCGTAGTGGTCGAGGTGTTCGTCAAGGAGGGCGTCGGCCAGGACGAGGTGCGGGAAGGCCTCGGGTCCGGGAGCGAAGCGCGCGTACGGCCCGGAGAGCTGCTCGGCGAGCCCGGCGGCGGTCCACCGGTCCTGGAGCGCCGCCGCCACCTGCCCGATGCCGGTCGCGACGGCGTGGTCGGTGAGCAGCGGCCCGACGGCGGGCGGCTCCTCGGCGTCCCGTACGTACGCGCGCGCGAGGGCCTCGGCGAGCAGGACGTCCGCGAGGGCCGTGCGTCCCATGAGGTCGGCCCGGTGCACACCGGCGGGCAGCGGTGCCCCGTCGAGCGCGGCGAGCCTGCGGCGCACGTCATCGGGATCGGCGAGATCGGCCCCGCAGGTCCGCAGCAGTGAGGCGTACCAGCGGTGCCAGGTCAGATTCCCCGGATCGGTCATGGCCCGCTCGAAGTCGGCGGCGGCCTCCCGGACGACGGCGCCGATCCGTTCGCCCCGCCCCCCGTCGAACCGCGCGGCCAGCCGCGCGAGCACGGCCGGGTAGGCGTCGAGCGTCCCGGGCGGCGCGTACACGAAGATCGGCAGATCCTCGACGAGCAGCTGCCGCACCAGCCCCGGCGTGGGCTCGGGCACCCCACTGCCCCGATCGGCCCCCCGCAGAGCCAGAAGCCCCAGCACCGCCTCGGCGGCACGCACGAAGACGGGATCACGGCACTCGGCGGTTCCGTCGAGGAAACTGTCGAGCCCGGTGTTGGTGAGAACGGTCTCGGCCACGCTTCCCAGGGTAGTTCGACGGGGAGGAATCGGGCGGGCGACGCAGGCGGGGCGGAGCGGGGAATCGACGGAGCGGCGGAGGTCAGGGGGTCACGGGCGTCTCCGCAGGGCGCGGACGACCTGGGCCAGGTGCTGGACATGACCGGTGCGCAGCCAGACCTCCGGGCCGCCCGCCCCGGAGCCGCGTGCTCCGGCCCGCACCCTGCCCGCCGCCCGGCCGGCCGCGCAGGAGTCGAGCCAGCGTTCCCCGGCGCTGAACTCCGCGCCCCGGAAGCCCTCCGCGTGCACGATCTGCCGGACCAGCTCGCGGATCACGTCCGCGTGGTCGGGCCCCCGGGTGGGCACCCGCGCCAGGAGGAAGGTGCGCTCGGTCGTGTACCGGACGACTCCCCAGGGGGAACCCCCGCCCGCGTCCACGGGCCGGTCGGCGCTCGCGGCGTGGTCGGCGCCGTAGTCGCCGTACACGACGCGTACGGCCGGGCGGTGGGTCCCGTCGACGAGCATGTGCCAGATGTCCCAGTCGAATCGGTGCGCCTCCCCGAGCGGTGCCCCGTAGTCCTCGGGGTACGTACGGGGGAAGGAACCGGCCAGCACGACGACCGTGCGCCAGTGGTGGAGGGGGCCGAGCAGGCCGAGGGCGCGCAGCGCCCACTTCTCCGCCGGGTGGTGCTCGTCGTCGACGGCGCCCAGGTCGAGCAGCAGGTCCACGGGGCAGCGCGCGAAGGCGATCCGGTCCAGGAGGAGACGGACCCGGTCCCTCAGCCGCTCGTCGGGGAGGGCGGTCAGGAAGACGCGGACGCCGAGGCCGTGCCCGCTCAGCCGAGCGGCCTCGGCGCAGGCCGCCTGCTGTCCGGGGGCCCGCCCGACACCCGTCACCGGCCGGAGCGGGGTGCTCCCGGGACCCGGCCCGAACGCGGCGGCCAGGGCCCCCGGCTCGTCCTCGACATGGAAGGTGTCCACCCAGGCGGGCAGGCCTCCCTGGACCCTTTCGATCGCGTGCAGGGTGGTCCGCACGTGGGCGGCGAGCGCGACGGGGTCGGGGTCGAGCGGTCGGCGCGGTCGCATCCCCATGGTGCGGTCCCTTCCGAACCGGGGCGGGACGGTCCACAGGGGTGCCACGCGCGCGCGTACCGCCGGCGCGGACTTCTCGTACGCGTCGAGCGCACTCCGGCGCGCGGGCAGGGCGGGTACATAGAGCGGCTCGGACGACGGGTCTTCGGACCGCGGGCTCTCGGACGACGGGTCCTCGGACATAGGCTCTTCGGACATCGGCTCGGACATCGGCTCGGACATCGGCGCCCCCCAGCGGCCCGCTGCATCCCCTGTTCGCAGGGTGAGGGGCGGCGGGGCGGCGCGAAAGGGTGCACTTCCGGCCAATGCCCGTCGGAGTCAGCGCACCACGACCGTTCTCGGGGCCGAGAAGTCGCCCCAGGTGCCGTCCGGGAGTTGGGCGCGGAGGGTGAGGGTGTAGCGGGTGCCCGGGGGGTCCTGGACCGGGAAGGTGTAGGTGGCGCGGCCGGGGGGCGGGGTGCTGCCCCAGACGATCGTGGTGGCGAAGCGGCCGTTGAGGTGGAGTTCGTGGTGGGTCACGGGGGCGCCGGTGGCGGGCGGGGTCCAGGTGACCGTGATCTCGCCCTCGGCCGCGGTGACGGCGAGGTTCGTGGGGGCGGTGTTCGCGGGGGCGCCCGGTGAGGGGGCCGTGGTGAGGTCGGCGGGGGCACTGTCCGGGGAGGAGTTCTCGGCGGCGTCGCGGGCGCGGACGGTGAAGGCGTAGGCGGTGCCGGGGCGCAGACCGGTGAGGTGGGCGGTGGTGGCGGTGCCGGGCACGGTGTGGATGCGGGTGTCGGCCTGGTAGACGTCGTAGGCGGTGACCCGGGTGTCGTCCCGGGCCGGGTTCCAGCGGAGGGTCGCGGCGCGGCTGCCGCCGGCGGTGACGCGGAGGGCGGACGGAGTGGTGGGCGGTGTGCGGTCCTCGGCGACGGCGCGGAGGGTGGTGGCGGTGACGGTGGCGCTCGGGGGCGAGGCGTTGCCGGCGGCGTCCCGGGCGCGGACGGTGAAGCGGTGGCGGGTGGCGGGGGCGAGTCCGACCACGTCGGTCATCAGCGTGGTGGCCGGGAGGTCCTTGAGCTTGCGGCCCTCGCTGTAGACCGCGTAGCCGGTGACGGCCCGGTCGTCGGTGGCCGCGCTCCACATGACGTGGACGGTGGTCGCACTGCCGGCCGTGGCGGTGACTCCGGTCGGGGCGGTGGGGGCACGGACATCCTTGGCCACGGGCACGGCGGCCCCGGAACAGGCGGTGAGGGCGAGCGCGAGGGTGGTCAACAGGCTTGCGGCGAGCGGGCGTTGCACGGGCCGGCCTCCGTCCATCGAAAAGGTCCAGACCTATATCGCACACGGGGACCGACCCCGACAAGGGGGCGTCGGCGAGGGCGTTGTCAGTGGCGTGCGCTTCACTGGGGACATCACTCTCCGTAGTCGATTCTGGGGGAATCATGACGGACCGTACGACCTATGTGACGCTCTCCGGGGTACGTCGGCGTGGCTGGACCGACACGATGGTGCGCGACCTGCTCGGCACACCCGACGTCCAGGGCCGCGACCCGCGCCGGTGGTCCCTGGCGCCCGTACGGCTCTACCTCCTCGCCCGGGTCCAGACGGTGGAGCGGACACCCGAGTTCGCGGAGACCTCGGCGCTCGCCCCCGGGCGCTCCGCCGCCGCCGGGGCCTTTGCCGAGCGGCGCCGGGCGGCCGTGCTGACGGCGATCCGCGCGGAACCGATCGAGGTCCCGCGCCTGCCCGGCCCGGAACTTGAGAGGCGGGCTGTGCGCCACCGACAACTCCTCGGGGCGCGGAGCCCGGGGACGAAGCAGGGCACCGCCACCCCTCCCGTCACCTCCTCCGCCCCCGCATCGCCCGGGTTCCCCTCCGGGGCGCTCGTGCGGTGGCAGGTGAGCTATCTGCGGCAGGCCCTCTCCCGCTACGAGGCCCTGCTCGACGGGCTGTACGGCGAGACCGGGCGCGGCGAGGCCGAGCGGCTGCTGCGGTGGCGGCTCTACGAGGCCATCGCCGCCGCCTACCCGGCGCTGGCCGGCGAGTGCCGACGGCGGATCGCGGTCGAGCGGTGAGCGGGCGACGCCTCCGGTCTCAGCCGGCCAGGAGGCCTTCGACCGCGCGGCAGGCCGCCGGGATCGGGGCGACGATCCTGGTCGCGCAGCGGGCGCGGAGTTGCTCGGCGGCCTCGCCCAGCGGGCCACCGCCGATGACGACGGCCCGCGCCCCGTCCCGCTCGACGCAGGCGCGGACGGCCCCCTCCAGCCGGGCGAGGAGCAACTCCGGTTCGACGGAGAGGCGTTCGGGGGTTCCGGTGGTGAGGCGCAGGCCCGTGTACCGGTCGGCGAGGCCGAGGGCCGTCACATGCGCGGTGATGGCCTGGGCCAGGAGCGGCGTGGTGGTGGCGATGCCGAAGGGAGTCCCGTCGGCGGCGGCCTCCTGGAGCGCGGCCTCGCCCAGGCCCACCACGGGGACGTCGGTGGCCGCGCGCAGCGCCGCGAGGCCCGGGTCCCCGAAGGCGCCGACGAGGAGCGCGGCGCAGTCGCCGCCGGCGAGGGCGCGGAGGCCGGCGGCGAGGACCTCGGGGGCTGCGGCGCGCAGGGCGGCGGGGGCGGTGAGCATGCGCGGGCCCCTTGCGACGGTCACCCCCCGGACGCGCAGGGCCGGGTGCAGGCTCCGCCGGGCGATGGCGGTCATCATCGCGGTCGTGACGGAGGAGGTGTTGGGGTTGATCAGCACCACGGCCCCGGGCCCCGCGGCGGGCGCGGGGACCGGGGCGTCGGGTGGGGTGACGGGCGGGTTCAGTGGACGTGCGCCGCCTTCGCCGTACGGCTGCCGGAGATCTCCCCGCCCGGTTCCATCGGCGCGGTGACCTCGTCGGCGTCCCGGCCTCGGCCCAGGTGGTTGAAGACCACGTTGAGCAGGACCGCGGCGACGCAGCCGGTCGAGATGCCCGAGTCCAGGATGATCTTCGCCGTCTCCGGGAAGGCGTGGTAGAACTCCGGCGCGGTGATCGGGATGATGCCGACGGCCAGGGAGACGGCCACGATCAGGACGTTGTTGTCCTTCTCCAGGCCGGCCTTGACCAGGGTCTGGATGCCGCTGGCGGCGACCGAGCCGAAGAGGACGACGCCCGCGCCGCCGAGGACCGGCCGCGGGACGACCGAGATCAGGGAGGCGGCGACCGGCGAGAGGCCCATCAGGACCAGGAAGCCACCGCCGCAGGCGACGACGAAGCGGCTGCGGATCCGGGTCATGGCGACCAGGCCGATGTTCTGTGCGAAGGCGCTGCACATGAAGCCGTTGAAGAGCGGGCTGATCGCGGAGCCGAGGGTGTCGGCGCGCAGTCCGGCCGCGATGGTCTTCTCGTCGGCCGGCCGGTCGACGATCTCGCCGAGGGCCAGCATGTCGGCGGTGGACTCGGTCATCGAGACCAGCATGACCACGCACATGGAGATGATCGCGGCGAGCGCGAACTGCGGGGCGCCGAAGTGGAACGGCGACGGGAAGCCGACGATGTCCGCCTCGGTCACCGGGGAGAAGTCGGTGACGCCGAAGGGTATGGCGATGACCGTGCCGATGACCAGGCCGACGAGGACGGCGATCTGCTTGAGGAAGCCGCGGGTGAAGCGGCGCAGCAGCAGGACGACGACCAGGGTGATGCCGGCCAGGGACAGGAAGGTGGTCGAACCGTAGTCGGCCGCCCTGGGATTGGGCCCCTGGGCCCAGCCGAACGCGACCGGGAGGAGGGAGACACCTATGAGGGTGATGACGGTGCCGGTGACGACCGGCGGGAAGAACCGCACCAGCCGGGAGAACCAGGGGGCGGCGAGGAAGCCGAGGAGTCCGGCGACGATGATCGCGCCGAAGATCACGGGAAGCGCGTCGGCCTTGTTCTCGGTGGTGTCGACGATGGCGAGCATCGGAGCGACACCGGCGAAGGTGACGCCGTTGACGAACGGCAGCCGGGCGCCGATCTTCCAGACCCCGAGCGTCTGGAGGAAGGTCGCGAGGCCGGCCGTGAAGAGGCTGGCGCCGGTCAGGAAGGTGAGTTCGGTGCCGGAGAGGCCGACGGCCGCTCCGACGATCAGGGGCGGGGCGACGACGCCCGCGTACATGGCGGCCACGTGCTGGAGGCCGCTGGTGAGCATCTTCAGTGGGGGCAGCTTCTCGTCGACCGGATGCCTCTCACGGTCGTCGGGGGCGGAGCCTGCTTCTTGTGCATTGCGAACCTGGGGCTTGGCGGCCACGGCGGTTCCTCCGGTCGGGTACGCGTCGGCGGTGACACGGGTGTCAGGGAGGTGGAGCGATGCGGTGCGAGGTGCAGGAGGTGCGGCTCGTTGCGGGGGTGGTGCGGTGCGCGCGGGGAGGTACTGCGGCGCGGGGACGATGGGCCCGGTGGGGGTACGGGTGTGCATCACCTTCCCGGGAGGCGCCGTACGGCTTCTGCGTACGGCACCTCCCGGGCCGGCTGCCGCGGACCCCGCTCGGGTCCGCGGCGACCGACCGAGGGCCGTCCCCCTCGGTCGGACTCCATGGGGAGGGTCAGGCCTGGGCCGCGATGCGGGCCAGGCGCTGCGCCTCCGCGCGCGCGTCGCGCGCGATGGTGTCCTCGTCGACGGTGAGCAGGTGGTCGTTCTCGACGATCTGCTTGCCGTTGACGAAGGAGGCCGTGACCGGGGCCGCCGCGCCGAAGACGATGGCGGTGACCGGGTCGGCGATGGTGGAGTGGCCGAGGCCGTCGATCTTCCAGAGGACGAAGTCGGCGAGCTTGCCGGCCTCCAGCGAGCCGATGCTGTCGGCGCGGCCGAGGACCTGCGCGCCGCCGTAGGTGCCGAGGCGCAGGGCCTGGCGGGCGTTGAGCGCGGACTCGCGGTGGGCGCCGAGGCGGTTGATCAGGAGCGCGTTGCGCAGCTCGGTGTGGAGCTCGCCGGACTCGTTGGAGGCGGTGCCGTCGACGCCGAGGCCGACGGGTACGCCCGCCTTCAGCATGTCGGGGACGCGGGCGATGCCGGCGGCGAGGCGCGCGTTGGAGGACGGGCAGTGCGCGACACCGGTCTTGGTGCGGGCGAACGCGGCGATGTCGGAGTCGTTCATGTGGACGCAGTGCGCCATCCACACGTCCTCGCCGAGGAAGCCGGTGGACTCGAAGTAGTCCGTCGGGCCCATCCCGAAGAGCTCGTGGCAGAACTTCTCCTCCTCCACGGTCTCCGAGCCGTGGGTGTGCATGCGCACACCGAGGCGACGGCCGAGCGCGGCGCCCTCCCGGAGGAGTTCGGTGGAGATGGAGAAGGGAGAACAGGGGGCGACGGCGACCTGGGTCATCGCGTCGAAGGAGGCGTCGTGGAACTTCTTGACCGTCTCCTCGGTCGCGGCGAGCGCGCCCTCGGTGGTTTCGACGGCGAAGTCCGGCGGCAGTCCGCCGTCCTTCTCACTGCGGTCCATGGAGCCGCGGGCGAGGGTGAAGCGGACACCCATCTCGGAGGCGGCGCCGATGATGGCGCCGGACAGGTCACCGGAGTTCACCGGGTACACGTAGTGGTGGTCCATGGCGGTGGTGACACCGCCGCGGGCCATCATCGCCAGCGAGCCCTGGGCGGCGGCGCGCACCATCTGCTCGTCGATCCGCGCCCAGGTCGGGTAGAGGGCGACGAGCCAGTCGAAGAGGTTGTGGTCGGTCGCCAGCCCCCGGGTGATCCACTGGTAGAAGTGGTGGTGGGTGTTGACGAGACCCGGCGTGACGAGGTGGCCGGTGGCGTCGATGCGCCGGACCACGTTCTCCAGGCCCTCGGGGGCCTTCCCAGCGCCGATGGACTCGAGCCTGTTGTCCGCGACGACGAGGTAACCGGAGGCGTACTCGGTGTCGTTCACGTCCACGGTCGCGATCGCCGCGTTCTCGATGACGATGCGCTGGGCTGCCGAAGGTGCTGCCATGGCGGTGCTTCCTTCATTCCTCGGGGATGGTGTGGGCACGGCAGGACCCTAGGAGGATTTGAGTGCCGGAGCCGGGTGACGGCTCCGGGTGCCGAGATGGTGGAAGAACAGATTCAGCAGGACGGCGACGAGCGCGCCCGCGCTGATGCCGGAGCCGAGCACGGTCTGCGCCCAGGCGGGGAACTCGGCGTAGAAGGTGGGTGCGGCGAGCGGGATGATGCCCGCTCCGAGCGCGACGGCCACCAGGATGATGTTGGAGCTGTCGTCGAGTCCGGCTTCCGACAGGGTGCGGATGCCGCTGACCGCGATCGAGCCGAAGAGGACGATGCCGGCGCCGCCGAGGACGGGCATCGGGACCATGGAGACGACCGCGCCGAGGGCGGGGAACGCACCGAGGACGATCAGGGCGCCGCCGGCGACGGCGACCACGTAGCGGGAGCGCACCCGGGTCAGCGAGACGACGCCGACGTTCTGGGCGAAGGCCGAGGTCGGGAAGCCGCCGAAGACGGGGCCGAGCAGGGTGGCGATGCCGTCGGTGCGCAAGCCCCGGGTGATGGTCCTCCCGTCGCTGCGCCGCTCGCAGATCTCGCCGAGGGCGAGCATGCCGGCGCTGGACTCGGTCATGAGCACCAGCATCACGATGCACAGGGAGAGGATGGCGGCGGGCTGGAACTCGGGGGCGCCGAAGGCGAAGGGGGCGGGCAGGGCCGCGACGGGCGCCTCGCGCAGGGCGCTGAAGTCGGCCATCCCGAAGGGGATCGCGGCGATGGTGCCGATGAACAGGCCGAGCAGCAGGGCGATCTGCTTGACGAAGCCCTTGCCGAAGCGCTGGAAGAGCAAAATGACGACGAGGGTGAAGCCGGCGAGCGCCAGGTACTTCATGGCGCCGAAGTCGGCGGCGGTCCGGTCGCCGCCCTGGGCCCAGCCGACGGGCACGGGCATCAGGGTGACCCCGATGAGGGTGATCACGACGCCGGTGACGAGCGGCGGGAAGAAGCGGAGGAGCCGGCCGAAGAAGGGTCCGACGGCGAGGCAGAAGACTCCGGCGACCATCACCGCGCCGTAGATGGCGGGGAGTTGGTGCCCGGGGGCGCTGGTCTCGGCGATGGCGAGCATCGGGGCGATTCCGGCGGAGGAGGCGGCGTTGACGAACGGCAGCCGGTTTCCGGCGAAGCGTCCGATGCCAAGGGTCTGCAGAATGGTCGCGCAGCCGGCGATGAGCAGGCTGGCCGCGATGAGCCGGGTCATCCCGGCCGCGTCCAGGCCGACGGCCTGGCCGATGATGAGCGGCGGGGTGACGACGCCGGCGTACATGGCGGCGATGTGCTGGAGTGCCGCGGGGACGAGCCGCGAGGCGGGGAGCTTCTCGTCCACCGGGTGGCACTCGGCCGAGGCCGGACCCGGGGTGGACGGAGGGGTGGAACACGGGCCTTCGGCGGTTGCCGGCCCCTGTGCAGGCTGTGCCATGAGATTCCCTCCGGTCTGGTGCGGCCCCCGCCCGACTGCGGGCGGGCGGGGGCCGGTCACTCAGATGCCGCTTAGAGGTTGGTCATGTCGACCGGGATCTGCGCCGTGGCTCCGTCGCGGAGGACGGTGGCCTCGATGAGGCCGTACATGCGGTCGGCGGCGTAGTAGACCTCGTTGTCGTTCTTCAGGCCGAAGGGCTCGAGGTCGACCAGGAAGTGGTGCTTGTTCGGGAGCGAGAAGCGGACTTCGTCGATCTCCGAGCGGTGGTTGATGATGCGCGTGGCCATCTGGTAGAGCGTCTGCTGGAGGGAGTACGAGTACGTCTCCGAGAAGGCCTCGAGCATGTGCTTCCGGGTCTGCTCGTAGGACCGCTCCCAGTTCGGCATGCGCTGGTCGTCGTCGGTCCAGTTGAAGCGCCAGCGGGCGGACACCTGCGTGGCCAGGATGCGGTCGTACGCTTCCTGGAGCGTCGTGTACTGGTCCTTGATGTAGCCCCAGAACTCCGAGTTGGTGGAGTTCATGACGACGAGGTCCTTGAGACCGGAGATGATCTCCCAGGTCCGGCCGTCATAGGTGATCTGGGTGACCCGGGTCTCCTGGCCCTTGCGGGCGAAGGAGTGGTTGACCTGGTCGGCGCCGATGAACTTGGAGTTGGCCTCGGAGGACGCGATGCGCTCCCAGGAGTACTCCTCGATCCGGATGCGCGCCTTCTTGATCGGCTCCTGGCTCGTCACGAAGTGGCGGGCGAGGTGGATGCCGAACTGCTCGGCGGACTCGATGCCGTACTCCTTGGCGAACGCGAAGATGGTGTTCTTCGTCGTGTCGGTGGGGAGGCAGTGGGCGTTCGAGCCGGTGAGGTGGACGTCGTCGAGGTCGCCGGAGAGGGCGACGGAGACGTTCAGGTCCTTGATGTGGTGGGTGTCGCCGTCCCGCGTGATCTTGACGACGCGGTTCTCTGCTTTGCCGTACTGGTTCTGGCCGAGAATCGTGGGCATGTCTGCTAGCTCCCTCGGTATACGGAGTAGCCGAACGGGTTGAGCAGCAGCGGTACGTGGTAATGCTCGCCCGGGGTGACGGCGAAAGTGATCGCCACCTCGGGGAAGAACGCACCGCTGTCCCTTACGCGGGGGGCGTCCTGCTGCGCCTCGGCTTGCTTCTTGGAACTGTGCTGATGGGAGAAGTACGTCTCGACCTGGAAGTCGAGCCGTACATGGGTGGTGCCTTCCGGCAGCGCCGGCAAGTCCTTGCAGCGTCCGTCCACGTCGGTGGCCGAACCGCCGAGCGCGACCCACTCCGCGTCGAAGCCGCTGCGGGCCGCGAGCGTGACGGCCACGCCCTCGGCGGGGCGGCCGACGCTGGTGTCCAGGATGTGCGTGGACACCGAGGCCGTGGTGTCGGTGCTCATGCGGAGCTCTCTTCCTCGGAGGTCTCGGAGGTCTCTACGAGACGGGTCAGCCGGATACGGTTGATCTTGCCCAGTTCGGTGCGGACGATCTCCCGCTCCGCCTCGGGCGAGTTCCCGATCCGCTCCCGGAGCGCGTCGCGCATCTGTTCGCCGGTCCTGCCGGTGGCGCAGATGAGGAAGACGTGACCGAACCTGTCCTGGTAGGCCAGATTGAGGTCGAGCATCTCGGTCTTGAGCTGATCGGAGGCGGCGGCCATTCCGCTCTGTTCGCGGGAGGAGGTCGGGTCCCCTGCCTTCGGACGACCGATCGGCGGGTGCCCCGCCATCGCCTCGGCGAGGTCCTCGGCGGTCAGCTCGGCCATGGCGGCGTCACTGGCGAGGAAGAGAGCTTCGGCGGTGGAGTACGGGCGCTGGGCGAGGACCTTGCTCCCCCACGCCGAACTGGAACACACCTCGTGGAGCGCGGCGACGGCCTCGCTGTCCGCCGAGGTGTTGAACCGGGTGAGACCCGGTGTCGTACCTGAAGTCACGGGAAGCCTCCGTGGCTGTTTTTCGCTGTGCGTCGGACGGGCTGCGGATAGCTAACGCCCTCCGCAACACAACGTCAACACTTTGTTGAAAACTCGGCCACGCAAAAGCCGTCGTCCCGACATCTGGACGACGGCTTGTGGTCTCAGGTGATCAACTAGTCGCCCTTGGCGGCCTTTTCCCTGTTCAGGGCGGTCTCCCTGTTGAGGTAGTTGTACACGGTGAAGCGGCTGACACCGAGTGCACCGGCCACCGTCTCCACTCCATGGCGCACCGAGAAGGCGCCGCGCGCCTCCAGCAGCCGTACCGCCTCCTGTTTGGTCTTGCGGTCGAGTTCGGCCAGCGGCACCCCGTGCCGCCGCTCCATCGCCGCGAGGATGTGGTCGAGGGATTCGGACAGCTGGGGCAGCCGTACGGCGAGGACGTCCTCGCCCTCCCAGGACAGGACGACATCGTCGGCCCCCGCCTGCGCGGGGACCAGCAGCTCGGCGCCCATGGCGTCGACCAGGGGCTTCACCGCCGCCACCAACGGGTGCTCGCTCACTTCTCCCCCTCGCCGATCACATTGACCTGGAGCGAGACGCGGGTGGCGCCGGCCGCGAGCGACTTGCGCAGCAGCGCGTCGACCGCGGTGAGCACCGCGTCGGCGCCGCCCTCCGCCGTATTGCCGAAGGGGCCGACGTCGACCGCGTCCAGTTCGGCCGACTGGATGACCTCACGGGCCACGACCGCGTGCGCCGGGGCCTCGTCGAGGTCGAACGGCTCGGTCGTGAACTCCACTCTCAAACGCACCATGACCCCAAACTACGGCCCCGATCCGGCCTGCGGCAGCCCCGGACCTGCGGGGACCTCTTGACAAGCGGGGCAACCCCCTTGCAGCATTCCGTCAGACAGAAACTTACTTCCGCGATACGGAAGGAGCGCCGCCCCTCATGGCCCGCTTCTCAGTAGGCGCCGGCTCGGACCAGCGCTTCGATGTGAACCTGTCGATCCTCTTCACTGAACTCCCGCTCCTGGAGCGCCCCGCGGCCGCCGCCGCGGCGGGCTTCACCGCGGTCGAGCTGTGGTGGCCCTGGATCGACACCGCCACCCCCGAGCAGAGCGAGCTCGACGCCCTCAAGAAGGCTCTCGAGGACGCCGGCACCCAGCTGGTGGGACTGAACTTCTACGCCGGGCAGCTGCCCGGCCCGGACCGCGGGGCCCTCTCCGTACCGGGCGAGGAGTCGGACCGCTTCCGCGCCAACATCGAGGTGGCGGCCGACTTCGCCGCCTCGGTCGGCTGCGAGGCGCTCAACGCGCTCTACGGCAACCGCGTGGAGGGCGTCGACCCCCAGATCCAGGACACCCTCGCCCTGGAGAACCTGGTCCTGGCCGCCCGCGCCGCCGACCGGGTGGGAGCGATCCTCCTCGTCGAGACCCTCAACAAGCCGGAGTCGCCGCTCTACCCGCTGGTGAGCGCCCCCTCGGCCATCGAGGTCATCGACAAGGTCAACGCGGCCACCGGACTCGGCAACGCCAAGTTCCTCCTCGACATCTACCACCTGTCGATGAACGGCGAGGACGTCAGCCACGTCATCGCGGAGTACGCGGCCAAGACCGGCCACGTACAGATCGCGGACAACCCGGGCCGCGGCGCGCCGGGCACCGGCGACCTGCCGCTGGAGCGGCTCCTCGACGAGCTGAGGAAGGCCGGCTACGACGGCTGGGTCGGCCTGGAGTACAAGGCCGCCGACGCCACCGCTTCCTTCGAGTGGCTGCCCGCCGAGGCCCGCCCGGCCCGCTGACGCAGGCACCCTCCCCGTATCACCTTGTTCCGAGAGGCACCCTCACCATGAGCACTCTTCCCAAGATCGCTTGGATCGGCCTCGGCATCATGGGCTCCCCCATGTCCGAGAACCTCATCAAGGCCGGCTACTCGGTCACCGGCTTCACCCTTGAGCAGGACAAGCTGGACCGCCTGACCAAGGCCGGCGGCACCTCCGCCGCCTCGATCGCCGAGGCCGTCAAGGACGCCGACGTCATCATCACGATGGTGCCCGCCTCCCCGCAGGTCGAGGCCATCTCGTACGGCCCCGCCGGCATCCTGGAGAACGCCAGGCAGGGCGCGCTGATCGTCGACATGTCGTCGATCACCCCCCAGACCTCGGTCGACCTGGCCAAGAACGCCGCCGAGAAGGGCATCCGCGTCATCGACGCCCCGGTTTCCGGCGGCGAGGCCGGCGCCATCGAGGCGGTGCTCTCGATCATGGTCGGTGGCGAGCAGGCCGACTTCGACGAGGCCCTCCCGATCCTGGAGGCCCTCGGCAAGACCATCGTGCTCTGCGGCCCGCACGGCTCCGGCCAGACGGTGAAGGCCGCGAACCAGCTGATCGTCGCGGTCAACATCCAGGCCTGTGCCGAGGCCGTCGTCTTCCTCGAGAAGTCCGGCGTGAACCTCCAGGCCGCCCTGGACGTCCTCAACGGCGGCCTGGCCGGCTCGACCGTGCTGACCCGTAAGAAGGACAACTTCCTGAACCGGGACTTCAAGCCCGGCTTCCGGATCGACCTGCACCACAAGGACATGGGCATCGTCACCGACGCCGCCCGCAACGTCGGCGCGGCCCTCCCGGTCGGCGCGGTCGTCGCCCAGCTGGTCGCCTCGCTGCGCGCCCAGGGTGACGGCGGCCTGGACCACTCGGCCCTGCTCCGCGCCGTCGAGCGCCTCTCCGGCCGGCAGGTCTGATCCGCCGCCCCCTCGCGGGGCCCCAGACTTCCGGTCGGCGGCGGCGCTGACAACCTGTCCTGTCGCGCCCAGGCGTCGCCGCCGACCGGAACACCACACTTCCCTTTCAACAAACTGTTGACGTCATGTTCGGGCCGAATTTACGCTCCTCGGACCGTCAGCAGAGCTCCCGTACGGAAGGTCACGATGTCGAAGCGCGTGCTTACGACCGAGTCCGGCGCCCCCGTCGCCGACAACCAGAACTCCGCCACCGCCGGCGTCGGTGGCCCGATCCTCCTCCAGGACCAGCACCTGCTGGAGAAGCTCGCGCGCTTCAACCGTGAGCGGATCCCGGAGCGCGTGGTCCACGCCCGCGGCTCCGGCGCGTACGGCTACTTCGAGGTGACCGACGACGTCACCGCCTACACGAAGGCCGGCTTCCTCGGCGAGGTCGGCAAGAAGACCGAGACCTTCATCCGCTTCTCCACCGTGGCCGACTCGCTCGGCGGCGCGGACGCGGTGCGCGACCCCCGCGGTTTCGCCCTGAAGTTCTACACCGAAGAGGGCAACTACGACCTCGTCGGCAACAACACCCCGGTGTTCTTCATCAAGGACCCGATCAAGTTCCCCGACTTCATCCACTCCCAGAAGCGCGACCCCTTCACGGGCAAGCAGGAGGCGGACAACGTCTGGGACTTCTGGGCGCACGCCCCCGAGGCCACCCACCAGATCACCTGGCTCATGGGCGACCGCGGCATCCCGGCCTCGTACCGTCACATGAACGGCTACGGCTCCCACACCTACCAGTGGAGCAACGAGGCGGGCGAGGCCTTCTTCGTCAAGTACCACTTCAAGACGAACCAGGGTGTCCGTAGCCTCTCGGCCGATCAGGCCGCCGAGCTCGTCGGCAAGGACGCCAACTCACACCAGACCGACCTGCTCCAGGCGATCGAGCGCGGTGTCAGCCCCTCCTGGACCCTCTACGTCCAGGTCATGCCTGCTGCCGAGGCCGCGGACTACCGCTTCAACCCCTTCGACCTCACCAAGGTGTGGCCGCACAGCGACTACCCGCTGCAGCGCGTCGGCCGGCTGGTCCTCGACCGCAACCCGGACAACGTCTTCGCCGAGGTCGAGCAGGCCGCGTTCTCCCCGAACAACTTCGTCCCGGGCATCGGCCCCTCGCCGGACAAGATGCTCCAGGGCCGCCTGTTCGCCTACGCGGACGCCCACCGCTACCGCCTCGGCGTGAACCACACCCAGCTGCCGGTGAACGCCCCCAAGGCGACCGTGGCCGAGAACTACGGCCGCGACGGCGCCATGGCCACCCGCCAGGGCTCGCGCCACGACAAGAACTACGAGCCCAACTCGTACCAGGGCCCGGCCCAGACCGACGCGGCGCTCTCCGCCCCGCTCGCCGTCCACGGCTGGACCGGCACCCACGCGGCGCCCGCGCACACCAAGGACGACGACTTCTTCCAGGCCGGTGAGCTCTACCGCCTGATGTCCGAGGACGAGAAGGGCCGTCTGATCGCCAACATCGCCGGCGGTCTGTCCCAGGTGTCCCGCGAGGACGTCATCGAGAAGAACCTCGCGCACTTCGCCGCCGCCGACGCGGACTACGGCAAGCGCGTGGCCGAGGCGGTCCGCGCCCTGCGCGAGGACTGATCCTCAAGGAACACCCAGACTGCGTACGGCACCTGACGGGAGGTCAGTGCCGTACGTGGTCCGGATCGCCGGCCCGGATGAGGGGTGGCCGGTGGACCGGACAAGCGTGAGGACCGCGGCGGCGCCGAGCCAGTGCGGTGGTAAGGGCATGAGGCCCCCCTTCTTGACCTGAAAGAAGGGGTGCGCCGGCCGCCCGTCGGTGCCGCCGCGGTCCCAACGCCCCTCCTACCGGAGGAACTTCCCCCAAGACTCCGCCCGGCGGTGCGAACGCCCTGTCGCGCCAGCCTCGTACCGTCGGGTGGTCACTGGCCGGAGAGTGCGGAACCAGGTTTACGGTCCCTGGTTCCGCGCTCTTCTTCGTTCCCGGGCTCTTCTTCGTTCCCGGGCTCTTCTTGGTTCCCGGGCTCTTCTTCGTTCCCGGGCTCTGCGCCAGGCCGCTGCGTCCCCCGGTCGGCCCACGCCAGCACGAGCGTCACCGTGAGCGAGACGACGGCGAGCGCCACCATCGCCGTGCGCGGGGACGTGTACTGCGCGAGGGTTCCGGCGAGCGCCGCGCTCACCCCCTGGAGGGCGATCATCCCGGAGGAGTGCAGACCGAGCGCGTGGCCGGACAGTTCCTCCGGCACCAGGGTCATCAGCCGCTCCTGGTGCAGGAGGCTCGCCCCGTACCCGACCGCCGAGACCGTCACCGCGAGCAGCGCGAGCGGCAGCGGCGGGTCGAGCGCGAACAGCAGGAACGGCGCGGCCAGTTGCGCCTGGAGGGGGAAGCGGACGCGGCCCCGCAGCCGGGACGGCAGGAAGCGGCCGACGACGGTGTCCCCCACCAGCATTCCGAACGCCGCACAGGCGAAGAGGAGTCCGGCGCGCTCGGGCGCGTACGGCACGAAGAGCGACTCGCAGCCCACGATCAGGCCGTTGGGCACCCAGAGGGCCAGATAGGTCCGGCGGCGGGCGGGCAGGGACCACAGCCGCGCGTTGGTGCGCCAGGTCTCGGCGACCGAGGGCCGGCCCGCGGCGCGCGGCGGACGCGCCCCGAGGCCGAAGCGGGCGAGGAGCGCGGCGGCGAGGTAGAGCCCCGCGCCCACGAGGACCGTGCCGCGCGGCGAGAGCAGCGCGATCAGGAGGCCGCCGGCGGCGAAGCCGCCGATCTGGCAGATGCCGACGGCCATGTTGGTCACGGAGCGGCCCAGCAGGAACGCCTCGCGGGGCAGGATCTCGTTGAGGAGCCCGTACCGCACCCCGCCGCCGAGGGAGGCGGCGAGCCCCTCGGCGAAGAGGATCGCGAAAACCGCCCAGGTCGGCAGCCCGGGGATCGCCAGGGCGGCGGTGCCCAGGGCGAAGAAGAGCCCGATCCCGGCGATCGCGGCGCGCGGCGGCAGCCGGTCGGCGGCGGAGAGCAGGGTGGTCGCGCCGAGCAGCTGGGCGAGCGAGGGCCCGAAGAGCGCGAGCGCCGCGAGGAACGGGGAGCCGGTCGCGCGGTAGACGAGCGTGGCGAGACCGAGCCCGGCGACGGTCTGGGCGGCGATGTGCACGGAACCGGTGAGGAAGAGCGGGGTGAACTCGGGGATCCGGAAGAGATCGCGGTAGCGGGGCATGCGGGGAGTCTCGGGCGGGGACCCGGGTCCCGATATTGTTTCGCGGAGGAGCGAAACGACGGGGGCCGGTATGGGCTGGTGGCAGATCGGCACGGACTCCCTCGCCGGGAGCAGATTCGTCGTCTCGCCGCTCGCCGAGACGGTCGCCGCGCTCAAGACCCTGCACGCGGCCAGCGGTGCCCACCCGGGCGAGCGGGCCTGGCTGACCGCCCGTCTGCCCGCCTACCGGGCGCGGCTGGCCGCCGAACCGCTCGACGCGCTGCTCGTCCGGGCGGCCATCGGGCCCACCTGGAACGCCGACTTCCTGACGCCGACCCCGACGGGTGACCGCGAGCGGTCGTTCGAGGAGGAGGTCGAGGCGGTCCGCGCGGTCGAACCCACCTACGCCGTACCGCAGTTGGAGGTCGCCGTCGGGGGTCCCGTACCGGAGCCGCTGCGGTCGGCGCGGGACCTGCCGCACCGGCTCGCCGGCGTCCTGGAGTGGGTGTGGCGGGAGACGGTGCTGCCGGACTGGGCGCGTCGGCGCCGGGTCCTGGAGGCCGATGTGGTGGCGCGGACCGCGCAGCTGGCGCGGGACGGGTGGGCGGCGGCGCTCGACGAGCTGTGCCCGGGGAAGATGCGCTGGCTGGGCGACGGGCGGCTTCAGGTCAACCCGCGCGCGTATCCGCCGAGACGGTTCGACGGCGGCCGGCTGCTCTTCGTGCCGGTGACACCGAACAAGGGCTGGGTGTCCTGGGAGGGCACGGAACGGTCCGCGATCGTGTACGCCTGCTCCGGCGCCCTGGCGGACGCGACGGGACCGGTCGCACCCCAGGCGCTCGGCGCGCTGCTCGGAACGGCGCGCGCCGGAGTCCTCGTACGGCTCGAGTCACCCAAGTCCACCAGCCAGTTGGTGGCGCTCACCGGCCAGGGCCTCGGCTCGGTGGGCCGCCATCTGAAGGTGCTGCTCGACGCCGGGCTCGTACGGCGGGGGCGGGCGGGCCGCTCGGTCCTGTACGAGTGGACGGAGGCGGGCGCGGTGCTCGTACGGGCACGGGGGCGAGCGGCAGGCGCGTGAACGCCGGACGGCCCCCGCCCCGGTGCTCGTCGGGGCGGGGGCCGTGTCACGTCTCACGGATCGTCCTGATGCGGCCTGCCCGGCAGATCGGACGGCTTCGGCCGATCAGACCTGGAGGGCCTTGATCGCGGTCGGCGCGTGGCCGGGCTCGGTGGCCAGGTCCTCGAACTCGGTGACGTCGCTCATGTCGACCGTCTTGCTCATCGCGATGTTCGTGATGCGCTCCAGGATGGCCTCGACGACGACCGGGACCTGGTGCTCGACGGCCAGCTTCTTGGCCTCCTCCAGCGCCTCGCCGAGCTTGTCCGGGTCGGTGACGCGGATGGCCTTGACGCCCAGGCCCTCGGCGACCTTGACGTGGTCGACGCCGTAGACGCCGATCTCCGGGGTGTTGATGTTCTCGAACTCGAGGTTGACCTCGAAGTTGATCCCCAGACCGCCCTGCGCCTGACGGATCAGACCCAGGTAGGCGTTGTTCACGAGGACGTGGACGTACGGGACCTTGTGCTGGGCGGCGACCGCCAGCTCCTCGATCATGAACTGGAAGTCGTAGTCGCCGGAGAGCGCGACGACCGGGGTGTCCGGGTCGGCGGTGGCGGCGCCGATCGCGGCCGGGATGGTCCAGCCGAGCGGGCCGGCCTGGCCGCAGTTGATCCAGTGGCGCGGCTTGTAGACGTGCAGGAACTGGGCCGCGGCGATCTGCGAGAGACCGATGGTGGTGACGTAGCGCGTGTCCGGGCCGAAGGCCTTGTTCATCTCCTCGTAGACGCGCTGCGGCTTCATCGGGATGTTGTCGAAGTGCGTACGGCGCTGGAGGGTGGCCTTGCGCTCCTGCGCGGAGGCGGCCCAGGCGGAGAAGTCAGGCAGCGTGCCGGCGGCCTTCAGCTCCTTGGCGATCTCGATGAAGAGCTCCAGGGCGACCTTGGCGTCGGAGGCGATGCCGTAGTCGGGGGCGAAGATCTTGCCGAGCTGGGTGGGCTCGATGTCGACGTGGACGAACTTCCGGCCCTTGGTGTACGCCTCCAGGTTGTAGCCCGTGTGGCGGTTGGCCCAGCGGTTGCCGATGCCGAGGACGAAGTCCGACTCCAGGAAGGTCGCGTTGCCGTAGCGGTGCGCGGTCTGGACGCCGACCATGCCGGCGGCCAGCGCGTGGTCGTCCGGGATGGTGCCCCAGCCCATCAGGGTGGAGATGACCGGGATGCCGGTCAGTTCGGCGAACTCGACGAGCAGGTCGGTGGCGTCGGCGTTGATGATGCCGCCGCCGGCGACGATCAGCGGGCGCTCGGACTCCAGGAGGAAGCTCAGCGCCTTCGCGGCCTGGGCGCGGCTGGCCCGCGGCTTGTAGACCGGCAGCGGCTCGTAGGTCTCCGGGTCGAACTCGATCTCGGTCAGCTGGACGTCGATCGGCAGGTCGATGAGGACCGGGCCCGGACGGCCGGAGCGCATCAGGTGGAAGGCCTGCTGGAAGACGCCGGGGACCTGCGCGGCCTCCAGGACGGTCGTCGCGGCCTTGGTGACCGGCTTGGCGATCGTGGCGATGTCGACGGCCTGGAAGTCCTCCTTGTGGAGCTTCGAGACCGGGGCCTGGCCGGTGATGCAGAGGATCGGGATCGAGTCCGCGATGGCCGAGTACAGGCCGGTGATCATGTCGGTGCCGGCGGGGCCGGAGGTACCGATGCAGACCCCGATGTTGCCGGCCTTGGCACGGGTGTAGCCCTCGGCCATGTGGGACGCGCCCTCGACGTGGCGGGCCAGCGTGTGGCCGATGCCGCCGACGTTCTTGAGCTCGCGGTAGAAGGGGTTGATCGCCGCGCCGGGCACGCCGAACGCGGTGGTGACGCCTTCGCGCTTGAGGATCTCAACGGCCGCTGCGGCGGCGGTCATACGAGGCATGGGAGTGCTCCTGCTTCGGCCGGGCGGATCCAAGCCCACCGGTCGGCTCAGGGAGCCCGGACGGCTTGTTTCCGTAATGCGGAAATACTGTTCTGCTATACGGAAGCAATGTAGGTCGGGCTCCGGAGAACCGTCAAGAGAGGTCCGCGCAACGGACTGCCACGGACCACGGAAGTGGCCGAACACCCTCCCCCAGGCGTCCGACGGGTGGACGATGGGACCGAGCGACAGGGGGATGGTTGTGGGCGAGTCGGTACCGGTGCGCTGCCCGGAGTGCCTGCGGACGCAGGCGTACGCGGCACCCGTCTTCCCCTGCGCGTGCGGAAGCCCGGTGGCCCCACCGGTGACGGCCGGCGCGACGGCGGAACCGATCACGCACCGCAACTGGACGGACGCATGGGTCGCGGTCCGCTGCGGAGCCTGCGGGCGCGAGGACGACTGGCCGCACCCGGAGGTGGGCTGCCCGTGCGGGACGGTACTGCGGGTGCCGGTACGGGCCATGGGGGAGGCCGCGGAGCCGGGGACGGGTTCCCCCTCGGACTCGGGGTCGGGATCCCGTACGGGTACGGGATCTCCTACTGGTGCGGGTGCGGGTGCGGGTGCGGGTACGGGCTCCGCCACCGGTACGTCCGGGGCCGCCACCGGTACGTCCGGGGCCGCCACCGGTACGTCCGGGGCCGCCACCGGTACGTCCGGGGCCGCCACCGGTACGTCCGGGGCCGGGACCGGTACGTCCGGGGCCGGGACCGCCGGCCGGGCGGCGAGGCCGACCGGCTCGGAGTGGTTCGGGCCGGGCCCCGGGAACAGGCGCGACGCGCGCGCGGGCGGGGCGTCCGGTACGCCCGGCGCATCGGACTCCTCCGGCACCACGGATACGACCGGGGGCACACCCGGGGGCATATCCGGGGGTACGACCGCTGCCGGACCGGCTCCCGGAGCAGCCCGTACGGGTTCCGGGTCCGGGTCCGGGTCCGGCTCCGGGTCACAGCCCGGCCCCGGGTCCGGGTCCGACCCCGCCCGGCCGCCCCGAGCCGCCCCGCCCCGGCCGTTCGCCGAGCGCTACCCCGCGCACATCCCGCTGCCGCCCACCGCCCCGCGACCCGCTCCGGTGCGCGGCGCCTTCCGGCCCGTGACCATCCGGACCTCGCGGGACGCGGTCGCCGCGGCGGCCGGGTATCTTCGCTGGCTCGGCTTCCGGGACGTGGTGCAGCCCGAGGACCGGCCTGCGTCCGGGGTGGATCTGCGGGCGCCGGGGCTCGTCGCGCAGGTCGACCCGAGCACCCGGCCCACCGGGCTGCGGGCGGTCGAGTGCCTGTGGCTCAACGGGCTCAGCGCATCCGCCGTGAGCGTCTTCTTCTCGCTGGCGGGCTACACCCCTGAGGCACGTTCGCGCGCCGCCGAGATCGGGCTGCCGCTCTTCGTGCTCGACCTGACCGGCACCCCGCAGCCGGTGAACAACGCCGCCGACGAGCTGGCGGCGGACGGCGCCTGATCCGGATCCGGCCATTCACGCGTGATGATCACGCTCTCCCGGGCAGAACACCCTCGGGGGTGGGCGTCATGCCGACGGGGATGTGGTGGTTCATCGGAGCGGCCTGCGGGCAACTGCTGCTCGGCGCCGCGCTGTTGCGAACGCGCAGCCGGGAAAGCGGAACGGACGATCCGCCTCCTCCGCAGGCCCTCGCGCTGCTGCGGGGCGGACGGCGGGCGGCCGTCACCGTGGCGCTGGTGGCACTGCACCAGCGCGGAGCGGTCGCGGCGGGCCGCAAACATACGATTCGGGCCAACGGCGGTCCCGGGCGCACCCGGGACCCCGTGCAGCTGGGCGTGCACGGGGCGCTCCACCGGGCGTTCCCGCTGCGGGACCTCGTGGTGCGCCCCGAGGCGCGGCGGGCGGTGGACGCGCTGCGCGGGGAGCTGCGCGGGGCGGGGCTGTTGCTGCGGCCGCTGCGGCTTTGGACGGCGAGGGCGCTGCTCGGCTGCGTACCGCTGACGATAGCGGCGGGGGCGTACGCGACGGGCGCGCCGGGAGCCGGTCCGTCGGTGGCGCTCGTGACGGGGACGGTGCCGGTGCTCCTGGCGGTCGTACTGCTGCGGCTGCCACCGGCGACCCCGGCGGCGCGGCACCTGCTCGCCGGGCTGCGGGAGCGGTATCCGCTGCCGACGCACCGGCGCGAGGTGACGGACGGGTGGCTGGTCCAGCTGTACGTGGCGCTGTACGGCGATCCGGCGCTCGCGCTGTTCCTGCCGCGTTTCTCACGGGACGGCGGGCTGCTGGCCCGGCCCGGGGAGGTGGACCGGAACCGGCCTCCGGGAAACCGCGGACCGGATTCGGGGGACGGTCGGCGGTGAGGCCGCGCCATACTGTCGTATGCGCATCAGAGCGGCCGTACCGGCCGAACTCCCGCTGCTCCAGGACATCGAACGGGCGGCGGGCGAGCCGTTCCGCACGCTCGGGATGGCAGCGATCGCGGACGACGACCCGCTGCCCCTGGACGTCCTGGAGTCCTACCGCTGTGCCGGCCGGGCGTGGGTGGCGGTGGACGCCGCCGACCGCCCGGTCGCGTATCTGCTGACCGACACCGTCGACGGCGCCGCCCACATCGAGCAGGTGTCGGTGCATCCGGACGCCGCGCGCCGGGGTGTCGGCAGGGCGTTGATCGAGCACCTGGCGGCAAGCGCCGGGGAACAGGGCCTGGCGGCGCTGACCCTGACGACGTTCACCGAGGTGCCGTGGAACGCCCCGTACTACTCGCGCCTCGGCTTCCGCCCGCTCACCGACTCCGACCCGGCCCTCACGGAGGGCCTTCGGGCGATCAGCCGGGCGGAAGCGGCCCACGGCCTCTCGGTCTGGCCCCGCGTCTGCATGCGCCGGGAGGTCGTCTAGCACGGCGGGGCGCCTGGCCGGGGCGGTCGTCCGACGGGGAGACCGCCTGGCCGGGGCGGTCGTCCGACGGGGTGGCGCGGGGGCGTCCAGGCGCTCGGCGGTCCAGCCGGGAGGCTCCTACGGCCTGTCCTCCCCGTACCTCTGCCGCAGTTCCACCTTCCGCACCTTGCCGCTCACCGTCATCGGGAACCCCGCGAGGATCTCCATCCTGCGGGGGATCTTGTAGTGGGCGAGGCGGTCGCGGCAGAAGGCGGTGATGTCGTCGAGGGTCGGCGGGGCGGCCGGGTCGCGCGGGATGACGCAGGCCAGGATCTCCTCGCCGTAGCGCTCGTCGGGGACACCCACGACCTGGACGTCGGCGATCGCGGGGTGCCCGTAGAGGAACTCCTCGATCTCGCGCGGGTACACGTTCTCCCCGCCCCGGATGATCATGTCCTTGATGCGGCCGACGATCTGGACGTAGCCGTCGTCCCGCATCACCGCCAGGTCGCCGGTGTGCATCCAGCGGCCGGAGTCGATCGCCTCGGCGGTCTTCTCCGGCTCCTCCCAGTAGCCGAGCATCACGCTGTAGCCCCGGGTGCACAGCTCGCCCGCCGCGCCGCGTTCCACGGTCAGGCCGGTCGCCGGGTCGACGACCTTGACCTCGACGTGCGGCATCACCCGGCCGACCGTGCCCGTGCGGCGTTCCAGGTCGTCGTCGCGGCGGGTCTGGGTGGAGACGGGCGAGGTCTCGGTCATGCCGTAACAGATCGACACCTCCGCCATGTTCATCTCGGCGACCACCCGCTTCATCACCTCCACCGGGCACGGCGAGCCCGCCATGATGCCGGTGCGGAGGGTGGAGAGGTCGTACGCGGCGAAGTCGGGGAGGTTCAGTTCCGCGATGAACATCGTCGGCACCCCGTACAGCGAGGTGCAGCGCTCCTCCTGGACGGCCCGGAGGGTGGCCGCCGGGTCGAACGAGGGCGCGGGGATCACCATGCAGGCGCCGTGGGAGGTGGCTGCCAGGTTCCCCATCACCATGCCGAAACAGTGGTAGAAGGGCACCGGGATGCAGATCCGGTCCTGCTCACTGTAGGCGATCATCTCGCCTACGAAGTAACCGTTGTTGAGGATGTTGTGGTGGGAGAGGGTGGCCCCCTTGGGGAAGCCCGTCGTCCCCGAGGTGTACTGGATGTTGACGGGCTCGTCGCAGGACAGCGGCTCCGGTCTCAGCTCCCCCGGCGTACGCGCGAGGAAGGCGTCCCAGCCGGGGTCGCCGAAGTAGACCGCCTCCCTCAACTCCTGGCATTCCCCGGAGACTTCCTCGACCATCGCCCGGTAGTCGCTGGTCTTGCGGGCGAGCGAGGCGAACAGCAGGCTGATGCCCGCCTGCCGGAGGACATAGGCCAACTCGTGTGAGCGGTAGGCCGGGTTGATGTTGACCATGACCGCACCGATGCGGGCGGTGGCGTACTGGACGAGCACCCACTCGGCGCAGTTCAGCGCCCAGATGCCGACCCGGTCACCCTTGCGGACCCCGCTGCCGAGCAGCGACCCGGCCAACCGGTCCACGTGCGCGCCGAGTTGGGCGTACGTCCAGCGTCGGCCCGACGGCACGTCGACGAGCGCCTCGCGGTCCGGCCAGGCGGTGACCGCCCGGTCCAGGTTGGCGCCGATGGTGTCGCCCAGGAGCGGCGTCCCCGACACCCCGTGGGCGTAGGCGAGTTCCCCGGCGGCGCTCATGCGAGGTCCCCTTCCACGTACTCCGTGCCGCCGCCCTCGGCGGTGAGCCGTCGCAGCTCCACGCGCCGGATCTTTCCGGAGACGGTCTTGGGCAGCTCGGCGAACTCGATGCGCCGGACGCGCTTGTACGGGGCGAGGACCTCGCGCGAGTGGGCGAAGAGGACCTTCGCGGTCTCCGCGTTCGGCTCCCAGCCCGCCGCGAGGACGACGTACGCCTTCGGAACGGCGAGCCGCAGCGGGTCGGGCGCGGGGACGACGGCCGCCTCGGCGACGGCCTCGTGCTCCAGGAGGGCGCTCTCCAGCTCGAAGGGGCTGATCTTGTAGTCGGAGGCCTTGAACACGTCGTCGGCGCGCCCGATGTACGTGATGTAGCCGTCGGCGTCCCGGGAGCCGATGTCGCCGGTGCGGTAGTAGCCGCCCGCCATCGCCTCCGCCGTGCGCTCCGGGTCGCCGTGGTAGCCGGTCATCAGGCCCACCGGGTTGGCGGACAGGTCGAGACAGATCTCGCCCTCCTCCACGTCCGGCCGGCCGCTCACCGGGTCGACGAGGGTGACCCGGAAGCCGGGGCTCGGGCGCCCCATGGAGCCCTCCTTGAGGCGCTGGCCGGGGCTGTTGGAGACCTGGACGGCGGTCTCGGTCTGGCCGAAGCCGTCCCGGATGGTGACGCCCCAGGCGCGCCGTACCGACTCGATGACCTCGGGGTTCAGGGGTTCGCCGGCGGCGACGACCTCGCGCGGCGGGGTCTTGAGCTGGCTCAGGTCGGCCTGGATCAGCATCCGCCACACGGTCGGCGGGGCGCAGAAGCTGGTGACGCCGTTCCGGTCCATCTCGTCCATCAGCCGGGCCGGGTCGAAGCGCGTGTAGTTGTGGATGAAGACGGTCGCCTCCGCGTTCCACGGCGCGAAGAGGTTGGACCAGGCGTGCTTGGCCCAGCCGGGCGAGGAGATGTTGAGGTGCACGTCGCCGGGCTTGAGGCCGATCCAGTACATCGTCGAGAGGTGGCCGACGGGGTACGAGGTGTGGGTGTGCTCGACCAGCTTGGGCCGGGCGGTCGTGCCTGAGGTGAAGTACAGCATCAGGGTGTCGTCGGCGAGGGTGACGCCGTCGGGCTCGAACACGTCCGACTCGTCGGCGGCGTGCTCGTACCCCAGCCAGCTCACCCCGTCGCCGCCGACCGCGATCCGCGTGTAGTCCCCGGGGACGTCGTCGAACTTCGCGGTGTCCTCGGCGCGCACGATGACGTGCCGGGCCCGCCCCCGCTCGACGCGGTCGCGCAGGTCGGCGGGGCCGAGCAGCGGGGTGGCGGGGATGAGGACGGCGCGCAGCTTCATCGCGGCGAGCGCGGTCTCCCACAGCTCGGCCTGGTTGCCGAGCATGACGACGATCCGGTCGCCCGCGCGGACGCCCTGGGCCCGCAGCCAGTTCGCGACCCGGCTGGAGCGGGCGGACATCTCGGCGAAGCCGACCTTCGTCTCGGAGCCGTCCTCCTCGACGAGGTGCAGGGCGGTCCGGTCGTTGCCCTCGGCGATGACGTCGAACCAGTCGAGCGCCCAGTTGAACCGGTCGGACCGGGGCCAGGCGAAGCCCTCGTAGGCCGTCTCGTAGTCCTCGCGGTACTGGAGCAGGAAGTCCCGGGCGGCCCGGAACCCCTCCGTCGCGCTGGTCGCGCTCGTAGCCGTCATGCGTCCTCCTCGTTGCGGGACCGGTCCCGGACATCGTGTAATCAGTGACCCAGGTCTCACTACCCCCGTTCGGGGGTGAAGGAGTGGTTCCGTGTCCGAGCGGATGGAAACGGTGGAGCTGCGTACGGCGCTGCTGCGGCTGCGGCGCGCCAGCGGGCTGCCCGTCGTCTTCGGCGGACTGCTCCAGGAGGGCCGCACGATGCGGATCGCCGAGCTGAGCGGGGCGGTGACGCCCGCGCTGTGCGGCCTCGCGATCTCGACCGGCTCCGGCCTGGGCGGAAAATGCCTGGCGCTGTCGCGGCCCTGCGCGGTCACGGACTACCCGTCGGCGCGGCACATCACCCACGAGTACGACCTCCCGGTCTCGGCGGAGGGCCTGCGCTCGGTGATCGCCGTCCCCGTCGTCGTACGGCGCAAGGTGCGGGGCGTGCTGTACGGGGCGCTGCGCGAGTCCCTCCCGATCGGCGAACGTGTGTTCGATGCGGCGATGGCGGCGGCCCGCGACGTCGAGCAGGCCCTCGCGGTACGGGACCACGCACGGCAACTGCCCGCACCGCCGGACCCCGGGCCTTCCTGGGAGGAGGTCCGCCAGGCGTACGGGGAGCTTCGCGAACTGGCCCCGCAGGTGGTCGACCCCGGCCTGCGGGACCGCCTCCTGGCAGTCTGCGGCCGTCTCGAATCGGCCTCGGGCGCGGCTCCCACGACCCCCGGCATCTCCCTGACCCCACGCGAGACGGACGTCCTGGCAGCGGTGGCCTCCGGCGCGACGAACGCGACGGCGGCCGACCGCCTGGGCCTCCGCCCGGAAACGGTGAAGGGCTATTTGCGCTCGGCGATGAGGAAGCTGGGCGCGCACACACGGATGGAGGCGGTGGTGGCGGCACGGCGGGCGGGGGCGCTGCCGTAACGGCCGGGGCGGGGGGGGGAGCCGGGACGGGGAGGCGTGTCGCGTCAGGACCCGGGGGGCCGTCGTGCGCGGCGGTGCCGCTACGGACAGCACCGGCAGCGGTGTCAGACAAGGTAGTCCCGCGCTTCCCGCTGGGGGCCGCGCAGCAAAGCGCTGATGGCCTCGTACGGGTTCGCTCCCAGGAAATAGGGACCGGTGTGGTGCATGGGGAAGAGGCGTCCGGTCTCGTCGATGAGGACCATGGCCCCGTCGGACGTCTCGAATCCGACGGGAAAGAGCTTCCTTCCCACATTTCCCGCGAGTTCGGCGACGTCCTCGCCGCTCTCCTCGTAGATCCAGTGCGGGGTGCATCCGACGGCGTCCGGCGGCGTTCCCGGAATCACCAGGCTCAGCCCACCGAATTCCCGGACGAAGTCCTGGGCGGCCGGGAAGGCCTCGACCGGGTGCCCTTCCTCGGCGAACCGGTCGATGACGAGACCGAGGAGCCCGGGCAGCTGCGCTCCGATGTCGCGCCCGCGTGACCAGCCCGCCTCGGCGAGGACCGTCTCGACTTCCTCGGTTGTCATTCTCGGCATGTGCGGGCTCTCTCTCAGTGGTGCGCGATGACGTCGGCGAGGGGGAATCCTCCTACAGGACCGACAGGGCGGTTCGTACTCGCCGTGCAGCAACCGATCTGCTCCGGGGCGCACGGTGCCGATCTGAACCGAAGGGACGCTGGCCCCTTCCATGGCCTTCTTCACGCCGTCCGGTGCGACGGTCTTCACGCCGTCCGGTGCGACGATGCCGGTGCCGTCCGGATCCGGCACCCGTCTCCCCGTACCGTTCGTCAGCTCTCCGCGTGGACGATGTCGTACGGAGTGCCGGGAGGCGTCATGAGCCGGAGGATCCGCTCCGCCTCGGAGGCGAGGGCGGCGCGTGCCGCGCGCGGCACGCGTGCGAAGGGTTCGATGGTGAGCGTGGTGCGGTCCTTGCCCTCGTCGAGGTGCCAGATTCCGGCGAGGAAGCCGTCGACGAGGAAGACCCGGTGCGCCTGGTTGCCGGTCCAGCTGCGGGAGCGGTACTCGGCCGGGACGACCCGGGTGCGGTCCGCGTGCGAGAGGAGGAGGTTGTCGAACTCGGGCAGGAACCGGGGCGGGGCCGGGGTGTCCTCGGCGGGGCGGGGCGCGTCGGGCAGGTCGAAGAGTTCGGTGCCGTGCTCGTCCTGGAAGACGAGCAGCCCGGGCCTCAGTCGCTCGAAGGCGGGGCGGAGCCGGGTGAGACCGCACCAGGTCTGCATGTCCTTGACGGAGGCGGGCCCGAAGGCGCCGAGGTAGCGCAGCACGGTCTCGTCGAGGTCGGCGGCGTCCCCCTCGGGCTCGCCGAACCACACGTCGGTGGTGGTGAGCGCGACCTGCCCGCTGCGCCGCCAGAGGCCGCGCGGGGTGACCTGCACCATCAGCAGCAGACAGCGGGCGGCGATGCCGAGCGACTGCGGGTCGGCCTCCGGCCATTCCTGGAGCAGGTGCTCCCGCAGCGCCTTCAAGGTCCGGGGCTGCTCCTCGACGTACGCGGTCGCCAGGGCGGTGAGCCGGTCGAGGTCCACCCCGTCGAGCCCCTTGCGGAACATCTTCAGCTCCCGGTCGATGGCCCCCGCCTGGACGAGGCGGCGCAGCCCGACGGCGTCGCGGGGGGTGTGGGTGTGGACGGTGGACCGCAGGGAGACGATCCGGGCGACCCGCCGGGACTCCATCACGGCGGACAGGTCCTCGGGCCGGAACCCGTCGAGCCGGGCGGCGAGCGCGTAGTACGGGGGCTTCGTGTTCTGCGCCTGAAGCCCGACGAGGTGCCCGACGGCCTGCTCGACACCGAGCGGGGCGGGGCGCAGGAGCAGCTGCCGGTAGAGGGTGGCACGGTTCAGGGCGCGGGGGCCGAGCACGGGGTGGGTCGTCTTGGGGGCCATGACGAGCACGCTATCGAGGGATGAGGACGGGTTCTGTCCGCAATGAGAAGTCGGGGGCGGGGCTGAGCGGGGGGCGGGGTCCGAGGCGACCCGCACGGACCTCACGGAACCCGACCGACGGAACCTCGCGGAACCCCACAGGGGCGATTCACCCCATATATCCTGCTCTCGGCCCAAAGATTCAGGAGGTGTACGACGATGTCCGACCGCCGCCCTCGCCCGGCGTGGCGCCGCCGGCCCGAACCGCCACCCGCGGCCTCGTCCGCACCTCCGCCCCCGGAGCCGCGCGCGGAGGGGGAGCCGAGCGTGGTGCAGTCGACGCTGTACCGCGACGGGCACCGGGTCTCCTCCCCCACCACGCTCGCGGAGACCTTCCGCCAGCTGCGGGAGCACCCCGACGGCATGGCGTGGATCGGCCTGCAGCGCCCGACCGCGCAGGAACTCCACTCGCTGGCGGCCGAGTTCGACCTCCATGAACTCGCGGTGGAGGACGCGATGGAGGCCCATCAGCGACCGAAGCTGGAACGATACGGCGAGACGCTGTTCGTGGTCCTGCGGGCGGCCCGCTATCTGGACGCCCAGGAGGAGGTCGACTTCGGCGAGCTGCACGTCTTCGTGGGCCCGGACTTCCTGATCACGGTCCGCCACGGGGCGGCTCCGGACTTCTCGACGGTCCGGCAGCGCATGGAGCAGGATCCGGCCCTCCTCGCGCTGGGCCCGGAGGCGGTGCTGTACGCGATCCTCGACGCGGTGGTCGACGGCTACGCGCCGGTGGTGGCGGGCGTCCAGAACGACATCGACGAGATCGAGACGGAGGTCTTCGGCGGCGACCCGGCGGTCTCGCGCCGCATCTACGAACTCTCCCGGGAAATGGTCGAGTTCCAGCGGGCGACCCGCCCACTGGTGGGCATGCTGCACGGCCTGATGGCCGGCTTCGCCAAGTACGGCACGGACGAGGAACTCCAGCGCTACCTCCGCGACGTGGCCGACCACGTGACCCACACGAGCGAACGCGTCGACGGCTTCCGCCAGGCCCTCACGGACATCCTCACGGTCAACGCGACCCTGGTCACCCAGCAACAGAACGCGGAGATGCGGGCACTGGCGGAGGCGGGCTTCGAACAGAACGAGGAGATCAAGAAGATCTCGGCCTGGGCCGCCATCCTCTTCGCGCCCACGCTGGTGGGGACGATCTACGGCATGAACTTCGACTCCATGCCCGAGTTGCACTGGGGGCTCGGATACCCCTTCGCGATCGGTCTGATGGGGGTGGTCTGCGTCAGCTTGTACGCGATCTTCAAGCGGCGGGACTGGCTGTAGGAGGCATGGGGGCGCGGCCCGCACGGTTCGCTCCCGCGCCATCCGCACGAACCGCCCCTTTCGAAGTCGGCCGATCGTCAGCCTGCGTCCGACTGCTCGCTCGATGGAGTGCCTCGCCAAGGACTTCGTCAACTGGCGGCTGGCGGAGGTAGCCGATTCTCCTACCCCCACGCCGACGCCGCCACCGCGGCGCAGATGATGGGGTGGTACTTCCTGCCGTTCGACGACCAGCTGGACGGGGAGCTCGGCCGCGATCCGCGACGGGTGGCGGAGTCTGCGGAGCGCTGATCGACACCGTGCACGGGTGCCCGGCGCGGAGCGCCATCCCCCCCACCGTGCGGGCGTTCACCGATCTGTGGAGCCGGATGAAGCGCGACTACGCCGAACTGGCCGGCCGCGAGATCGGGGCCGTCACCGCGTCCTGGCACAAGGGCCGGGTCCTCGACGTCTACCCCGTGATGCAGGAACTCGCCCTGCGCATCACCGTCGCGACGCGCTGGCGCCTCGTGCCCGCCTCCACCCGCGCGCCCCCCGAGGTGGCCGGTGCGGCGCTCTCCCCGGACCTCCTGGTCATGACCCCGCGGCCCCGGGCGGACCACCGACCGGCGTGATCCGCCCCTCCCCCGAACCGCCTGACGCAAGAGGACACCATGCTCGGACAGGTACAGAAGACCAACATCGACCGGGTCTTCGACACCCTCGACGTCACCCGCGACGGCGTCATCGGCGTCGACGACTTCCAGATCACGGCCCAGCGCATGCGCTCGCTGCGCCCGGACATGGACGCGCGGCTCCTCACGGAGATCGAGGAGACCTTCGCCGCGTGGTGGGAGACGATCCGTGAGGCCGCCGACGCCGACGGCGACGGACGGAGCACCCGCGAGGAGTTCGTCGCGGCCTCCCAGCGGGGTCTGGACAAGGGCCCGGCCTACGTCGACAAGATGATCAAGGTTTCGGAGGTCACCTTCCGCGCGGCCGACGAGGAGGGCGACGGCCGGCTCACCCCGGTCCAGGTCGAGCGGATCTACCGGGCCTTCGGCGTGGACGGGATCCCTCAGCGCGGAGACTCGCCGCGGGCCGGCCGGCGCCGGGGTGGTGATGAGCTTGGCGCCCGGGGCCGGCGGAAGCGGGTAACGTCCGGTGAATCCGTAAATCACTTCACATCACCACCGGGAGAACCCGTGACCGACAGCAAGAACATCAACAACCCCGTGGGCCAGGGCGGCGGCCCGCGCAAGAAGCTCTCCCGCGCCGAACGGCAGAACAACGGTCCGCACCGCAACCGCGACCGCCAGGGTGCCGCCGACCAGAAGGCGGAGCTGGTGCGCAAGATGCGCGAGAAGGTGCACGCGGCCGAGGGCGCCGAGCAGGCGGACGAGGACACCGCAGCCGGCTGACGGACCCCTGCACGGGGCGGCACCACACGGGCCAGCGAGCCGGTCACCCCGTCTCCTCCACACCGCCGAAGGCCAGGGCGAAGATCCGGCGCCATCTCACCGGCGGTACGGCCACGGGGACGCCCGGACGGTCGCGGGGCACCAGCACCCGCAGGGCCCCCGGGCGCAGGGTGCACACCACCGGAGTGGGCATCCGCAGGGCCTCGCCGTCGACCGCCACCGGGATCTCGGCCTTCTCGGCGGTCACCTCGACCCGCTGTGCGCTCATGACGGTCAGCCCCGTGGACTGCGAGCCCCGTACCGCCAGGTCGGCCGCCTGAGCCGCGTCCTCCACCCGGATGCCGAGCACGCCCAGCTCGCCGTCGTCGAGGCTGGACCGGCGGCCCGAGCCGCTGAGTTCGTCGGGTGAGACATACGGGTTGTTGCTGATCAGCAGCGCCTGCTGGGAGGAGAGCGCGGTGTCGTCGACCCGCGCGTCGAGCCGTCCCACCCCGTCGCCGAGCAGCAGGTCCGGCATCAGGGCCAGCGCCGTGCCCGTCTTGTCGTCGCGGTACTCCGGGTGCTGGACGACATCGGCGTACACCCCGAAGGACACCGTGTTCACGAACGCCCGGCCGGACACGTCGCCGAGGTCGATCCGCAGTTCCTCGCCGTCGGTCAGCGCGTCCAGACAGCGGGAGGGGTCGGAGCGGTCGAGGCCCAGGTCCATGGCGAAGTGGTTACGGGTACCGGCGGAGACCACCAGGAACGGCAGGTCGTGCTCGGCGGCGACCGCCGCGACCAGCGCCTGCGTACCGTCGCCGCCCGCGACCCCCAGCAGGTCCGCGCCCCCGGCCACCGCCTCCCTGGCCAGCTCGGCGACGTCTGCGGGGGCGTCCGGGTCGAGCAGGATCACCCGCGCGCCGAGACCCACCGCCCGTTCCACCAGATGGAAGCGGCCGACCTTCCCTCCCCCGGACTTCGGATTCATGATCAGGACCGGTCGTCCCGGCGGGGCCGCGGGGGTCGCCCGCGACGCCTTATCCGGTCGCGATCTGCGCAGCGCCGCCCGTGCGCAGAACAGCGCCACGGCCCAGCACAGACACAGGAACACCGCCGTCAGCCACAGACCCTTGTAGGTGAAGAGCACCACGACGGCGGCCGGGGCCGCCGCCGCGACGAGCGCCCCGAACAGCCGCACGGCCCCTCGGTGCGCCACGAACCACCACACACCCGCGGCGCAGGCGACGAGCCCGAGGAGTCCGGTCCCGACGACCAGCAGCCCGCCCCTCCCCACCGCCAGTACGAGCGCGAGCAGCGAACCGACCACCGCGAGCAGGGCGAGACGCGCGAGCAGTCGCGCGGCCCCACTGCCGTCGGAATCCGCCGCGCGCGTACCGCCCCTGCCCATGGCGTCCTCTCCCTCTCACCGGCGGCGCCCGGACACGAGCCCCGCCCGAGCGCGGGCATCACCCGGATGCGAACCCCGCCCGGGACACCAGCCTGCACACTCCTGGGCGCGGCGGCATCCCGGTGGGGCCGTGGGTATGACACGGATGGCCGGATCGGCGGAGGGAGGGAGGGAAGGAAGGGAGGGAGGGAGGGAGGGAGGGAGGGGACGAAGAGGGATGGATCGGATCGGATCGAATCTACGGAGGGAGGGAAGTGTGGGCGGACGGGCCGGCGCGCGCCGCGCCGGAGCCCTCGCCCCTCGACCCTCGCCCCTCGCCCCGCGCTCCTCGCTCCTCGCTCCTCGCTCAGATGACGCCCTGCGCCGCCATCGCCTCCGCGACCCGCAGGAAACCGGCCACGTTCGCGCCGAGCACGTAGTCGTCCGCGTTGCCGCCGTACGCCTCCGCCGTCGCCCGGCAGTCGGTGTGGACATCGCGCATGACGGCGGAGAGGCGCGCCTCGGTCTGCTCGAAGGTCCAGCTGTCGCGCGCCGCGTTCTGCTGCATCTCCAGGCCTGAGGTGGCCACGCCGCCCGCGTTCGCGGCCTTCCCGGGGCCGAAGAGGACGCCCGCCTCGCGGAACAGCTCCACCGCCTCGGGGGTACAGGGCATGTTCGCGCCCTCGGCGACGGCGCGGACCCCGTTCTTGACCAGGGCCACGGCGTCCTCGCGGCGGACCTCGTTCTGGGTCGCGCAGGGCAGTGCGATGTCGCACGGCACGTCGTAGACCGTGCCCCGGTCCGAGAAGCGCGCGCTCGGCTTCGCCTCGGCGTAGTCGGAGATCCGGGCCCGGCGCACCTCCTTGACGTCCTTGAGCAGCTCCAGGTCGATGCCGTCCTCGTCGACGAGGTAGCCGGAGGAGTCGCTGCACGCGACCACGCGACCGCCCAGGGCGTGGACCTTCTCCACGGCGTACACGGCCACGTTCCCCGAACCGGAGACGACCACCCGGCGCCCGTCGAATCCCTCCCCGCGTATGGCGAGCATCTCCTGCGCGAAGTACACCGCGCCGTACCCGGTGGCCTCGGTGCGCACGTGCGAGCCGCCCCAGCCCACCGCCTTGCCGGTGAGGACGCCGGCCTCGTAGCGGTTGGTGATCCGTTTGTACTGGCCGAAGAGGTAGCCGATCTCGCGCCCGCCCACGCCGATGTCACCGGCCGGAACGTCGGTGTGCTCGCCCAGGTGACGGTAGAGCTCGGTCATGAAGGACTGGCAGAACCGCATGACCTCGCCGTCCGAGCGGCCCTTGGGGTCGAAGTCGGAGCCGCCCTTGCCGCCGCCGATCGCCATCCCGGTCAGCGCGTTCTTGAAGATCTGCTCGAAGCCGAGGAACTTCACGATGCCGAGGTTGACGCTCGGGTGGAAGCGGAGGCCGCCCTTGTACGGGCCGAGGGCGCTGCTGAACTCCACCCGGAAGCCCCGGTTGACCCGTACCTTGCCCTGGTCGTCCACCCATGGGACTCGGAAGATCAGCTGCCGCTCGGGCTCGACCAGTCGTTCGAGGATGCCGGTCTCGGCGTACTCGGGGTGCCGTTCGAGGGCTGGGGCCAGGGAGTCGAGCACCTCGGCGGCTGCCTGATGGAACTCCGCCTCCCCGGGGTTACGCCGGCGGACCTCTTCGTAGACGGCCTCGATGTGTGAGCTGACGTTCATGGCGGAGTCTCGCCTTCCCTGTGTCCGATGGTTCCCTGGCTCCTGTCGCGCGATACGCGCATCTTGCCGGAGACCCGGCCCGAGCCGCCGAGGGGTCCGGCATCCGGTCCCCCACCGCCCCAGGCCGCCGTCGCCTCGGGCCGTCGTCCCCTCGGGCCCCACCGCCCCAGGCCGCCGCTCCCGGCCCCCACCTTCCCCGTCAGCGCGTCGTCGGCACGGTCGGCGCCGCCGCCCCGCGGTGCCTGATGTTGACGACCGCCGCCCTGGCCAGCGCCGCCGGGCTCAGGAAGCGCAGGGGGCCGATCAGCCGGGAGGCGAACAGATACATGTGGCGCGCCACCGCCTCGTCGCGGGCCGCCGCCGAGAACACCAGCCGCTCCATGGGGTTGAACGGGCGCCCCTTCGCGAAGTCGGCGGCCAGGTACTGGTGCGGGCGCAGCCGGCGCCGGTGCACGCGCGCGTACCGCAGGAGCGACCGGTCGAGGTCGCCGCGACCGGCCGCCGCCGGGGCGACCTCCTCCGCCAGCCAGCGCGCGGACTGCAGGGCCCATCCGCATCCCACGCCCCACAGGGGGTCGCCGGTCAGGGCGGCGTCACCGATGAGCGCGAGGCCCGGCGCGGTCGGTTCGCGGCTGAGGAGCGGGTGGTCGATCGTGCCGATGATCTTCGATACGCGCTCGGCGGCGTCGACGGGCGGTGCTTCGGGCAGGGCGCGGACGAAGTCGAGGAAGCTGCCCTCCAGGTCCTCCCGGAAGGCCGGCAGGCGCGCCTTGTCCGGGAGGACGGCGAGGACGGTCACCCCGTCGTCGTTCGGGAAGGCGTACGCCATGTCGGGTTCGAGGAACCACGTCTGGCCGATCCCACCGCGCAGCGGAAGGCCTCGGAAGTGGGCGAGATAGCCGAACCGCCCGTTCTCGTACGTCCGGGTGGGCACTCCGGCGAACTTCGCCACGGGCGAGTCCTTGCCGTCGGCGCCGACCACGAGGCGGGCCCGGATCTCCCGCTCGCCCCCGGACGTCGACGCGCGCACCCCGACCGTACGCCCCCGGGGCCCGTCCTCCCGGAGCAGCCCGGTCACCTGGTGACCGAGGAGCAGATCGACGCCGGGCGTCTCCGCCGCGCGGGACCTGATGAGCGGATCGAGGACGCTGCGCCGGATGTTGTACGCGTACGGAAGCTCGGGTCCGGTCGGCGCGGCCCTCGGTTCGATCCACCCCCAACGGGTGTACCAGCGGGCCTCGTTGCGCACGGCTCCGGCCTTCTCCAGGGCGGGCAGGAGGCCGAGTTCGTCCAGGACCGGGTGGGCGTTGGCCGTGAGGGAGTGGGTGCACAGCACCTTGTACGCGGCCGGGTCCGAGCGGCGTTCCAACAGGGCGACACGGACGCCGCGGCGGGCGAGCAGGATCGCCGCGGCGCTGCCGGCGAGGCCGGCTCCGCCGATGACGACGTCGTACTCGTCCCCCGCGGTCCCAGGCTTGGTCATGCGCTGATCTCCCCCTCGGCTTCGTGGCACCGTTCGTGAGAACGGCGTGGCGCACCAGAGCTGTCAGGAGCATGACCGATTGTCAAGGGCGGGGTCGGGTGCGGCGGGGCCGGCCGGACGGCCGTTCTTGCCGGTCGTCGGCAAGAACGGAGGCGCCCGGGTGCGCGTCAAGAACCTGTCAACGACCCGTACGGGACCCGTAAGTTCGCTGGCGGTGCGCCGGAAAGCCAGGTCGGCGCCCTGGCCCGGGGAGTACGCGGTGAACGACGACGAACCCGTCTTCGAGAAGAGCAAGTGGGGTGCGAACCGCTACTGCTACAACCCCCGCAACCCCATCGGCTTCGGCCTGATCATCGCCAGTTCGGTCTTCGCGATCCTCATGATCGTCCTGATGGAGAACCGCGCCGACCCCTTCGAGCCCTCGCCCGAGCCGACGTGGAGCCCTTCCACGTACACCTACGATTTGTTGTTCCCCACACCGTCACGGAAGCCTTCGTGAAGCCGCGACGCCGTCACCGAAGCCTTCGTGAAGCCGCGACGCGGTCAGCGGCCCGGCGTCCCTGACGAACACCAGGCCGTCCATGGTCGGCAGGTGGGCCGGGTCCAGTGGGGCGTAGCCGAACCAGGGGGATTCGCGGGGCTGGGGTCGTGCGTCGGTCAGGGTGGCGGCGAGCCGGGACGCGTCGACGACCGCGCGGTCCTCCGGGAGGGCGTACAGGAGTCCTTCGACGGTGTCCGGCGGCGGTGCGCCGACGCCCTGGTGCCGGATCGTACCGAGGGCCGTCGCCACGAAGGCGTACTCCTCACCGAGCCGCGCGTTCACCAGCGCGCCCGCGCCCCACCACTCCAGCGGCGTCCCGCCGAACCGCATGCCGCTCTTCTCCCGCTGGAGATGGGTGTTGTGACCGTGGACGAACACCGGGCCGCGGGCGACGAGGGCGAGGAGGTTGTCGGCCATCATCCGGTCGCGCAGGCCCACCAGGCGGGTCAGCCGGGCCGGGGAGTCGTCGGCCATCCATGAGTGGTAGCGCAGCAGGCCGATGGCGGTGCGCCCGTACAGGCGCGCCCGGTCCCACTCCTCCGGCGAGCTCTCCGCGATCAGATGCGGTGTTCGCTCGTCGAGCAGCGCCACCAGATCGTCGGCGAGCAGCCGCAGTTCCCCCGCCTCGGCCGACCGTCCCACGGACCGGGCCGGGTCCATCATCGCGGCGGGTTCGGTCCACCGGTCGTCGGGCCCGAGCAGACGGTCGAGGGCCTCCGCCGTACAGGGGAGCAGGTACGCGTCCACCCGGGCCGCGAGATATCCGTGGAGTGCGGTGAGGGCCTGCCGGGGAGCGGCGGCGGCGGTGATCTCCAGTGGGCCGTCGAAGCCGGCGAAGCGAAGCTTCTCGGAGGCGGGCCGGCCTTCGTTGTGGGCGCGCATCCACCGCACGAGTGCGCGGTTGGCGGGGAAGTCGCCCCAGCCGTGACTGAACCCGTTCTCCATGACCTCGTCGAGGGTGCCGGCGCCCGAGGTGACGTGGTCGTCCACGGCCAGGCCCCGCAGGCAGTCGGTCTCCAGGGCGATCGTCCGGTGGCCCTCGTGCTCGACGAGGTATCGGAACAGCTCGTTGCGGATGTCGAGGAGGGCTTCCTCGCCGTGGGTGGGCTCGCCGAGGGCGAGCAGCCGGGGCCGGGCGGGGAGCAGCCTCATGACGGCGGCTCCGTCGAAGGGAACGGAGAGGGAGGTGTCGGAAGCCATGACTTCAACCGTATCGTTGAAGCTTCGATGGAAACTTTTCCCGCGAAACGGGCGGTGTCATGGGGCAGAGCCTTCAAAACCCTCAAAGCCTTCGAAGCCCGCGCGGCGGTGCGCGGCTCAGGCCGGTGGATCTGGCTCGCGCGCACGGCCTGTCCACGCAGGCGGTCAGGAACTACGAGGAGGCCGGCATCCTCCCGGCCGCCGCCCGCACCCCCCACGGCTACCGCACCTACACACCGCTGCACGCGGGCGCCCTGCGCGCCTTCCTCGCCCTGGTGCCCGGGCACGGCCACCGAACGGCGTCGGCGATCCTGCGGGCCGTGAACGAGGGCGCGGCCGACGAGGCCTTCCGCCTCATCGACGAGAGCCACGCCCAGCTCCTCGACGACCGGCGCACCCTCCAGGCGGTGGAACGCGCCCTCCGCGACCTGGACCCCACGGCGGCCGTGTCCGCCCCGGCCGTCTCGTCCCTGTCCGGGCCCGGCGGTGTGTTCATCGGGCCGCTCGCGGCGAAGCTCGGGATCCGGCCCGCGACGCTGCGCGTCTGGGAGCGTGCCGGGCTCGTGCGCCCGCGCCGAGACCCCCGGACCGGGTACCGGGTCTACGACGAGGTTGCCGTACGGGACGCCCGGCTGATCCACCAGCTGAGACGGGGCGGCCATCTGCTGGAACAGATCGCCCCGCTGATCACCCAGGTGCGGACGGCGGGCGGGCTGGAGCCGCTGGAGGCCACCCTGCGCGACTGGCACGACCGGTTGTCCGCCCGGGGACGGTCGATGCTGACCGGGGCGGCGGAACTGGAGGCGTACCTCCGCGAACGCGCCTGAGTTCACGCCCCGCGCGCCCGGGCCCGCTCCCGACGCAGCACCGCCCGCGCCCGGCGTCACTCGCACCGTGTTCATGTGCAGGTGCAGCACCTCGCGAAGCCCGCGACGCCGTTCGTCGCTTCCTCCAAGCCCCCTCTCATTCGCCATGTAGGGTCGCACGGGTTTGTTGCAGATAAGAGCCAGACCCCCCTACCGTGTCGCACATGCCGTCCGGGGCGGTACCAGAGCAGTGACCGGACACCATCTCCCTCGCGTCCCCCAAGGAGTCACCCGCCTCATGTCCCTCGCGCTCACCCTCACCAGACGCCGCACCGCCGCCGCCGTCCTCACCGCGGCCCTCCTCGTCCCGCTCGCCGCCTGCGGCAACGACTCCGAGAAGGACACCGCGGGCTCCACCGCCCCCGGCTCCACGCCCTCCGGCTCGGCGAGCGCCGCGCCCGCCGCCGACCTGACGGTCCTCGCCGCGGCCTCCCTCACCGATGTCTTCAAGACCGCCGGTGCCGCGTACGAGAAGTCCCACCCCGGCACGAAGATCACCTTCTCCTTCGCCGGTTCCCAGGAACTCGTCGCCCAGGTCGCCCAGGGCTCGCCCGCCGACGCCCTGGTCACCGCCGACACCAAGAGCATGGACAAGGTGAAGGCCGACACCGGCACCCCGACGGTCATCGCGAGGAACCGGCTCGTCATCGCCACCGGCGAGGGCAACCCGTTCAAGGTCGACGAGCTGAAGGACCTGGCCGACACCAAGCTGAAGGTCGTCCTCGCCGCGCCCGAGGTCCCGGCCGGCAAGTACAGCAAGAAGATCCTCGACGCCCAGAAGATCACGGTGAAGGCGGTCTCCCAGGAGCCCAACGTCCGTGCCGTCCTCAGCAAGGTCGAGCTGGGTGAGGCCGACGCCGGCCTCGTCTACAGGACGGACGCCGAGAGCGCCGAGGACAAGGTCGACGCCGTCGAGATCCCCGACGCGCAGAACGCCATCGCCGAGTACCCCGCCGCCACCGTCAAGGGCTCCGAGCACGCCGAGGCCGCCGCCGCCTTCGTCGCCTGGCTGTCCTCGCCCGAGGCGCAGAAGATCCTCCAGGACGCGGGCTTCCAGAAGCCGTAACGACGGATCACCGGCCGACCGGCGGGCCGCTTGAGACGCCGCCACCTTCCCGTGGCCAGGGGGCTGCCCGTTCCGGGGGGGGGGGACGGGCAGCCCCCTCCGCCGTTCTCGCCGGACGGCCTGGTTTCCTACCTCGTGCAGGACACCGTTCCCCTACGTCTTCCAGGACACGCGATGAAACGATCAGGCGTCCGCCGTACGCCCCGAGCCCGCACGCCCGTCACCCTGGTCGTGCCCGCGCTCCTCGCCGTGGCGTTCCTGACCCTCCCCCTGATCGGCGTCCTCGTACGGACCGAATGGGACGAACTCGCCGATCACCTCACCTCGCCCGGGACCGTCGAGGCGCTCCGTCTCTCGCTCGTCGTGTCGTTCTGGGCCCTGGGACTCTCGCTGCTGCTCGGCGTCCCGCTCGCCTGGCTGCTCGCCCGTGTGCCGCTCCCCGGCAAGGCGGTCGTGCGTTCCCTCGTCCTGCTGCCGATGGTGCTGCCGCCCACGGTCGGCGGTGTGGCCCTGCTGCTCGCCTTCGGCCGGCGCGGGCTGCTGGGGCCGTGGCTGGAGGGCACCTTCGGCATCACCCTGCCGTTCCACACCTCGGGGGCCGTCCTCGCGGCCACCTTCGTCGCGATGCCCTTCCTCGTCATCAGCCTGGAGGGCGCCCTCGGCGGGCTGCGGCCCCGGTACGAGGAGACCGCCGCGTCCCTCGGCGCCCCGCCGGTGCGGGTCTTCTTCACCGTCACCCTGCCGATGGTCGCGCCCGGCCTGATCGCGGGCGCGGCCCTCACCTGGGCGCGGGCGCTCGGCGAGTTCGGCGCCACCATCACCTTCGCGGGCAATCTGCCGGGGACCACGCAGACCCTGCCCCTCCAGGTCTATCTGCTGCTCCAGGACGAGCCGGAGGCCGCGACCTCCGTCTCCCTGCTGCTGCTCGCCATCGCGATGGCCGTCCTGATCGCCCTGCGCGGACGCTGGACGGGGACCCCGGCCGACCGCCGTGCCCGCCGCCCACCGGACACGGGTGACGAACCCGGCCCGGCCGCCCCGCCGGACCTCTCTTCCACTCCCTCCCCCGAGGCGGACGAGCCGCACGGAGAACAGCCGCAGGAGAGGCAGCCGTACGAGGAACAGCACTGGGCCCTCCACGCCGACGTCACCGGCTTCACCCGGCTGGCCCTCGACGCAGGACCCGGCACCACCATCGCCGTCGTCGGCCCCAACGGCGCCGGCAAGACCACCCTCCTGCGCGCCCTCCTCGGGCTCACCCCCCGCGCCCACGCCACGCTCCGGCTCGGGGACACCGACGTCACCGACCTGCCCCCGCACCGGCGGCACGTCGCCTGGGTGCCCCAGGACGGCGCGCTCTTCCCGCACATGAGCGCCCTCGCGAACACCGCGTACGGGCTGCGCGCCCAGGGCGTCCCGCGTGCGGAGGCCCGGCGGGAGGCGGGCATCTGGCTCGACCGGCTCGGCGTGGGACATCTGGCGCACCGCCGGCCCGCACAGCTCTCCGGCGGCCAGGCCCAACGCGTCGCCCTCGCGCGGGCGCTGGCCGCGCGGCCCCGGCTGCTCGTCCTCGACGAGCCGCTCGCCGCGCTCGACCAGACGACCCGGGCGCATGTACGGCACACCCTGCGCACCCATCTCGCCGGTTTCGGCGGGGTCTGCCTCATCGTCACCCACGACCCGGTCGAGGCGGTGTCCCTGGCGCAGCGCGTCCTGGTGCTCGACGAGGGGCGCGCCCTCCAGGACGACTCACCCGCCGAGGTCACCCGGCACCCCCGGTCGCCCTGGGTCGCCCGGATGCTCGGGCGCAACGCCTGGCCGGGGACGGCGACCCCGGAGGGCCTCGCCCTCGACGGGGGCGGCACGCTCGTCGCCGCCGAGCCGCCGGCGGCCGGCACCCCGGCCCTGGCGATCGTCGCGCCCGAAGCGGTGTCGCTGCACCGTGAGCGGCCCGGCGGCAGCCCTCGTAACGTCTGGCCCGGCACCGTACGGGAGATCACGACGAGCGGCAGCAGGCTGCGGGTGCTGGTCGCCTCGGACCTGGCGCCCGATCTCGTCGCCGAGATCACCCCGCAGGCGGCGGCCGAACTCGGCCTCGCCGACGGGGTGTCCGTATGGACCAGCGTGAAGGCGACCGAGGCGACGATCGTTCCGCTGTGACCGCGTGAACGACCCCGGCGCCGTACGGAGACCGCGCGAACGACCCCGGCGCCGTACGGAGACCGCGCGAACGGCCGGGGGCGCTGGGGCGCCGGTGCGGAGGCTGGCGCCGAATGAGTGGACTCGCCGGGGAGCGGCCCTGGCAGGGGGTCTTCGTCGCGGGGTGCCGGTGGTGATGTTGCGGTCCATGACCGAGACAGTGACCCGGAAGAGGCGCTCCGCCGTGCGACGTACCCGACGTACCCCCTCCCGCAGATTGTTCGCCGCGACGCTGCTCGTGGCGTCCGTGCTCGCCCCGATGACGGCGGGCCCCGCCCTACCCGCGCAGGCCGTGCCCGCCCGCTCCGTCCACGCCGTGACCGGCGAGGGCTACGGCGAGGACGACCTCTCCACCGGCGGGTTCGGCCCGGAGCTGACCGCCCGGCTGGACCGGACGATCGAGGACGTCCGCAGGAAGGCGGGCATCCCCGGTGTCGTCGTCGGGTTGTGGATGCCCGGCAAGGGAAGGTACGTGCGTGCCACCGGCGTCGCCGACACCCGCACCGGGCAGCCGATGCCCGTCGACACCCGTATCCGGATCGGCAGCGAGACGAAGACGTTCACGGTGACCGCGCTGCTCCGGCTGGTGGACGAGGGGAAGATCCGGCTGGACGACCCGATCTCGGACTACATCCGGGGCGTCCCCAACGGCGACGACATCACACTGCGCCATCTCGCGGAGATGCGCAGCGGGTTGTTCCCGTACACCGCCGACCCCGACTTCGTCCACGATCTGCTGAGCCGGCCGGAGCGCCCGTTCAACCCGTGGGAGGCGGTCTCCTACGGGTACCGGCACGCGAACACCTTCGCTCCGGGCGCGAAGTTCCAGTACTCCAACAGCAATCTGGTGCTGCTCGGACTGGTCGTCGAGAAGGTCAGCGGCCGGCCGCTCGGCAAGTTCCTCCACGAGCGGGTGGTCCGCCCGGCCGGGCTGCGGCACACCTTCCTCCCGAAGGGCGCCGAGTTCCCCGAGCCGCACGCGCGCGGGTACACCGACCAGACGCTGACCGGGAAGGTCGCGGACGCCACGGACTGGAACCCCAGCTGGGCCTGGGCGGCCGGCGGGATGATCTCGGACCTGCGCGACCTGCGCCACTGGGCCAAGGTCCTCGCCACCGGGGAGCTGCTGAGCCCCGCGGCCCAGGCGCAGCGGCTCAAGACGCTGCCGACCGGATTCCCGGGCACCACCTACGGCCTCGGGATCCTGGAGACGAACGGGTGGATCGGGCACAACGGCTCGATCCCGGGGTACGAGACCGTGACGGTCTATCTGCCCTCGCAGAAGGCCACCCTGGTCGTCATGATCAACACGGACAGCCTCAGCCAGGGCCAGGAGCCGTCGACGCTGCTCGCCCGCGCGATCACCTCGGTCGTCACCCCGAAGAACGTCTACGCCGGCGGGATCACCCCGCGCTAGCCGGTCGGAGCCGGGCTCACGACCTCGCGACGAGGGCCAGGGCAAGGGGGAAACCCTTCTCTTGCCACTTCTAACGTATAGCGCATGGGGGGCCTTGCGGCAAGGCCCCCTTCGTACCGCAGAATCGCTGGTCTCAGCCCGGCCGGGCCCCTCCCGGCCCGGCCGCTGACCTGGCCTGCAGATACGGAGATTCACGAAGTGCATCTGATTTCGTCGGTGGACACGTCGTACGGCACCAGTGCGTTCGACCTTCCCGACCGGCTGTCCTCCAAGGCCGACCCGGCCCTGATCGCCCGCGACGAGAAGCACTTCGCGGCCGTCGAGGAGAGCCTCCGTCAGTCGATCGACGAACTGTCCGACCGGCTCGACGCCACGCGCAGGGCGCCCGGCGGCGCCGGCCGGGAGGCCATGGACCGGGACGCGGAGATCCACCGCCTCACCGGCCGCCTGCGCACCCTGCGCCGCTTCGGCCTCGATCTGTGCCTCGGGCACATCGTCGCCACGGACGACCCCGAGCCCGTGTACATCGGTCGGCTCGGGCTCACGGACAGCACCGGCCGCCGGCTGCTGCTCGACTGGCGCTCCCCCGCCGCCGAGCCCTTCTTCGCCGCGACCCACGCAGGGCCGATGGGGCTCGTCAGCCGCCGCAGGTACCGCTGGGCCGACGGCCGCGTCAACGACTACTGGGACGAGGTGTTCACCGCCGACGGCCTCGAAGGGCACGCGGCGCTCGACGACCAGTCCGCGTTCATCGCCAGTCTCGGCGGCAGCCGTTCGCCGCGCATGCGGGACGTGCTCGGCACCATCCAGGCCGACCAGGACGCCATCATCCGGGCCGGCTCGCGCGGCACGCTCGTCGTCGACGGCGGTCCCGGCACGGGCAAGACGGTGGTCGCCCTGCACCGCTCGGCCCACCTCCTCTACTCGGACCCCCGGCTCGGGCACCGCAAGGGCGGCGTGCTGTTCGTCGGACCCCACCAGCCCTATCTGGCGTACGTCGCCGACGTGCTGCCCAGCCTCGGCGAGGAGGGCGTGCAGACCTGCACCGTGCGGGACCTCGTCGCCGAGGGGGCCCGCGCGGCGGCCGAGACCGACCCCGAGGCGGTTCGGCTGAAGTCGTCAGCGGGCATGGTCCGGGCGATCGAGACGGCCGTCCGCTTCTACGAGGAGCCGCCCGCCCGGGGGATGACGGTGTCGACCGACTGGGCCGACATCCGGCTGAGCGCGGACGACTGGGCCGAGGCCTTCGACGCGCCGGAGTCCGGTACGCCGCACAACGAGGCGCGCGAGCAGATCTGGGAGGAACTGGCCAGGATCCTGCTCGCCAAGGTCGACGGCGAGATCCCCTTCCACCTGTTCCTGCGGTCCCTGCGGCAGGACGAGGAGCTGGTCAGGGAGGTGCACGGGGCGTGGCCGCTGCTGGAGGCCGCCGACCTCGTCGGGGACCTGTGGTCGGTGCCCGCGTACCTCCGCACGTGCGCCCCCTGGCTCGACCGCGAGGAGGTGGCGCTGCTCCAGCGCACGGACGCGCAGGCGTGGACGGTGTCCGACCTGCCCCTCCTCGACGCGGCGCGGCAGCGGCTCGGCGACCCCGAGGCGGCCGTACGCCGCAGGCGGCAGCAGGCCACCCTCGCGGCGGAGAGGGCCCGCATGGCCGATGTCATCGACAACGTCCTCGCGGCCGACGAGGACGGCGAGGGCGCGGTGACGATGCTGCGCGGGCAGGACCTGAAGGACAGTCTGGTCGACGAGTCGGTGGTCGCCGGGACCGAACCCGACCTGCTCGCGGGCCCGTTCGCGCACGTGGTCGTCGACGAGGCCCAGGAGCTGACGGACGCGGAGTGGCAGATGCTGCTCCTGCGCTGCCCGTCCCGCAGCTTCACCGTCGTCGGTGACCGCGCCCAGACCCGGCACGGTTTCACCGAGTCGTGGCAGGAGCGGCTCGAAAGGGTCGGGCTCGACCGGATCACCGTGGCGTCCCTGAGCATCAACTACCGGACGCCGGAAGAGGTCATGGCGGAGGCCGAGCCGGCGATCCGGGCGGCGCTCCCGGACGCGAACGTGCCGACGTCCGTGCGCAGCAGCGGCGTCCCGGTCGTCCACGGTTCGGTCGCGGAGCGCGACGGCATCCTCGACGACTGGCTGGCCTGGCACGCGGACGGGATCGCCTGTGTCATCGGTGACCCCGGCTTCCGGGGCTCGGCGCGGGTCCGCTCGCTGACGCCTTCGTTGTCGAAGGGCCTGGAGTTCGACCTGGTCGTGCTCGTCGACCCGGAGCGGTTCGGTGAGGGCATCGAGGGCGCGGTCGACCGTTATGTCGCGATGACCAGGGCGACCCGGCAGCTCGTCGTCCTCAGGAGCGCGTGAGGGCTCCGGGGTCTGACGCCGTGGGGCGAACCGGGCCCGTGCGTGGGCGCGCCACGGCGGTTCCTGCGATCAGATGACGTATCGATAGGTTCCATGACTCCTACATGCGAGCCCGTGCCCACCTCCGTTCCCCGTGACCCACGTGACCTCCGGGACGCACGTGACGCTCGTGACGCGGTCGTTCCCGGTGGGGAGTGCCCCGAGGTCGCGTCGCTGGTCACGCCGTATCTGCGGATCATCCGTTCCGTGCTGACAGCAGCCGAGGCGGAACGGTTCTTCATGCGGGCGCTCGCCGCGCACGAGGAGGAACGGCGACGGGCCGGAGCACCTCAGCTGGGGTTCAGCGCGTACCTCTGGGACGGTCTCGGCGGGACGTGGGGCGGGTCGCTGGCGCAGACCTCCGCGTGGGAGGCGATGCAGGCGATCCGCCATGTCGTCCGCAAGGCCCCCCGCGCCGACCTCGCCGCCTATCTGCACCTCGGACTGCGGCTGAGCGGCGAGAACCAGGTGCCCGTGGGCGCCTGACGGCGCACGGACGGCCGTCGGCGCCCGACCGGTCGCCGGACGGCCGTCCCCGCTCCGGAGAACTCCGTCTCCCCTCCCCCGCATCCCGCCGGGACGGGGAGGACCTCGGCCCGGGCGGCACCCAGCTCGTGGTGCCCTCCGACCGCTGCGGAGCCCGGTACGTCAGCGCGGTCACCGGCATCTGGATCGGCGCCTGCCGGGCACCGGAGCCGATGCCGGCCTGACGTCGCGACTCCCCGGGCGTACGTCGTACCCGGGCGCGCGGGGACGAAGGAGGCGCGGGGCGGGACGCGCGGGGCCCGGACGGCGCTCCGGGCGGACCCGCGCGTAGCGTGAGCTCGTAGGCTCCGTCGTCTCTCACCACTGGAGATCCGCCTGTGTCCAGCGCCGCCCGGACCCGTACCGCCGTCGTCGAGTCCCTCATGCAACGCTTCCCCGGAATCCCTCCGGAGGCCGTGTTCAAGGAGGACCTGCTGCGCGGCGGGCTCGCCTTCGACCCGTCCGCGCTGAGCGGCAACGAGGGGGGCGAGGTGAAGCCGAAGTCGTACTTCATCTTCTCCTTCGACCACCGCACGCTGCCGGAGCTCGGGGAGGCGGCACTGAACCGTCCGCCGGAGGAGATCGTGCTGACCGGCGGTCCGTACGGGCTGCGGCGCACGGTGGTCTCGGTGCGGGTCAACCCCTCCTCCCCGTACCGGGTGGCGCCGGACGCCGACGGCGCGCTCGCGCTCTTCCTCGACGGGATGAGGATCGCGGACGTCGGTCTGCCGCCGATGCCGGAGTACTACCGGCACCCGCTGACGAACGGCAAGTCCGTGATGGAGGTCGCGCCGACCATCCAGTGGGGGTACCTGATCTACCTCACGGTCTTCCGGGTCTGCCAGTACTTCGGCGCCAAGGAGGAGTGCCAGTACTGCGACATCAACCACAACTGGCGCCAGCACAAGGCGGCGGGCCGCCCGTACACCGGGGTGAAGCCGGTGGACGAGGTCCTGGAGGCGCTGGAGATCATCGACCGCCACGACACCGCCCGTACCTCGACCGCGTACACCCTGACCGGTGGGGCGGTCACCTCCCGGGTCGGCGGGAAGGACGAGGCCGACTTCTACGGGCAGTACGCGCGCGCGATCGAGGAGCGTTTCCCCGGCCGCTGGATCGGCAAGGTCGTCGCCCAGGCCCTGCCGAAGGAGGACGTGCAGCGCTTCCACGACTACGGCATCCGGATCTACCACCCCAACTACGAGGTGTGGGACCGGCGGCTGTTCGAGCTGTACTGCCCCGGCAAGGAGCGCTACATCGGCCGGGACGAGTGGCACCGCCGGATCCTGGACTCGGCGGAGGTCTTCGGGCCGCGCAACGTCATCCCGAACTTCGTCGCGGGTGTCGAGATGGCGCGCCCGTCCGGCTTCCTGACGGTGGACGAGGCCATCGCCTCCACCCGGGAGGGCCTGCGGTTCTTCATGTCGCGCGGGATCACGCCCCGGTTCACCACCTGGTGCCCGGAGCCGACGACGCCGCTCGGCAGGGAGAACCCGGACGGCGCTCCGCTCGAATACCACCTGGGTCTCCTCGAGGCGTACACGGCGACGCTGGAGGAGTACGGGCTGACCGCCCCGCCCGGGTACGGGCCTGCGGGTCCCGGCCAGGCGGTGTTCTCGGTCAGCTCGTTCATGGACGCGCTGCCGCCCGCTCCGGGCGAGTGAGACGAGGAGAGCCGGTGCCCCGCGGGGCACCGGCTCTCCTTCGTGTACGGGGTCAGGCGGCGAGTTCCGCCTCGTGCTCCGCCTCGGCGGTGGCCGCCGGCTTGGTGTCCCGCATCACCAGGGTGGCGAGGACCGCCGCCGCGAGGACACCGATCGCGCTGATGGTGAAGGTGGTCGTCATCGAGGAGGTGAAGGCCTCCCGGGCGGCGGCGATCAGACCGGGGTCGCCCTGGGCGGCGGCCAGCGCGCCGCCGATCGACCGCTTGGCCTGCTCGGGGGCACCGGCCGGCATCTCGGCGGAGAAGGTGCTCGCGAGGAGCGAGCCGAGGATGGCGATGCCGAGCGCCGTACCGGCCTGCTGGATGGTGTCGTTCAGGGCCGAGCCGACGCCGGCCTTCTCCTCGGGGATGGTGCTCATCAGGGCGCCGACGGCGGCCGGCATCGCGAGGCCGGCGCCGAGGCCGAGGAGGCCGAGGGCGATGGCCGGGACGGTGAAGCCGGACTCCGCGTCGGCCGTGGTCAGCACTCCGAACGCGGCGGCCATGACCAGCATGCCGGCCAGGATCAGGACGCGGTTGCCGGTCTTCGCGGCGAGTCCGGCACCGGCTCCGTTGCCGATCAGGGCGGCGACGGCGAGCGGGACGAAGGCGAGGCCCGCCTTGACCGGCGAGTAGCCGAGGACGAACTGCAGGTACTGGGTGAGGACGAGGAGCAGGCCGCCGTTGCCGATCTGGACCAGGGTCAGCGAGAGCGAACCGCCGCTGAAGTTGCGGTGCTTGAAGAGGACCAGCGGCACCATCGGCTGAGGGGTGACGTTCTCCCAGACCACGAAGCCGCCGAGGGCGAGTACCGCGACCGCGAGGGTGACCAGGGAGTGGCCCTCGAAAGCGCCGTGCTGCGGGATCTCGATGATCCACCAGATCAGCGCGGTCATGCCGACGACGGAGAGGATCGCGCCCAGCGGGTCGGGCTTCTGCCACGGGCCCTTGGACTCGGGCATCAGGGTGAGCGCGGCGAGCACGGCGAGGGCGACGACCGGGACGTTGATGAAGAAGATCGAGTGCCAGGAGAAGCGGTCGATCAGGACGCCACCGAGGACCGGGCTGCCGACCAGGCCGAGCATCGACACCGAGCCCCAGGCCGCCATCGCCCTGGGACGCTCGTCCTCGTCGAAGACGGTGATGAGGATGGACAGGGTCGAGGGCATGATCAGCGCGCCGCCGACGCCCATGGCGATCCGGGCGGCGATGACCTCGCCGGGGCTGGTGCAGACGGTGGCGGCGAGTGAGGCCGCGCCGAAGAGCAGCAGGCCGAGGACCATGACCTTCCGGCGGCCGAAGCGGTCACCGAGGCTTCCCGAGGTGAGCAGGAGTCCCGCGAAGACCAGGATGTAGGAGTCCAGGATCCACTGGATGTCCTGGGCGCTCGCCCCGGTGTCCTCGGTCATGGACGGCACCGCCACGGTCAGCGCCATGCTGTCGACCACCAGGACCAGGGTGCTGAGGCACAGCACGACCAGGATCCACCAGCGGCGTGGGTTGCGGGTTTCCATGGGACTTCCCCCTCGGCTTCGGCCGTTCCCGTCTGCCGGGGGCGGCTCGTCTCCTTCGATGCGAACACTGTACGCAGCTGCGCACGGTGTTCGCAACCATCATCGCTGTACGCTGATGCGAACGTCGTACGCAGGGTGCGGGCGGCGCGGCACGACGAAGGAGGACCATGGCCGCCAAGGCGAATCCCGTACCGTCCGTGTGGACGCGGCAGCAGACCGCCCCCGATCAGCCCGCCCTCAGCCGGGCCGCGATCGTCCGCGAGGCGGTCGTCATGCTCGACGCCGACGGCATCGAGGCGCTGAGCATGCGCAAGCTCGGCGCCCGCCTCAACGCGGGCGCGACCTCGCTGTACCGCCATGTCGCCACCAAGGACGAGCTGATGGAGCTCGCGGTGGACGAGGTCGCCGCCGAGATCACCGTCCCGTCGCCGGGCGGCCCCTGGCGGGCCGCCGTCGCCGGGGCCGCCGGGTCCTTCCGCGCGACGGCCCTGCGCCACCCCTGGCTCTCGTCGACCCTCGGACAGGCCGGGCTCGCCTATCTGGGGCCCAACCTGATGGCGTACTCGGAGCGGCTCGCCGCCTTGTTCACGGCCGCCGGCTTCCCCGAGCCGAGCCGCGCGATCGACACCGTCCTGTCGTACGTCATCGGCATGAGCACCACGGAGGCCGCCTGGCTCACCACGGTCGCCCGCTCCGGGGACTCGGAGGCGGATTTCATCGCACGGCTGATGCCCGCCGCGCAGCAGGCGGCGGCCGGCCACGACCACCTCGCCGAGGCCTACACGGAGGCCGCCGCCCAGGTGACGGTGGACCCGGTCGCCCTCAGGGACGACAAGTTCGCCTACGGCCTGGAAGTGGTCCTGGACGGACTGGAGATGCGACTGCGGGGGTGAGGGGACGGGGGCCTCTCAGGGGGCACCCCGCGGGACCCGCAGCCCCCGCAGCCCCCGCGGGACCCGCAGCCCCCGCGGCCCCCGCGGCCCCCGAGGCCCCCGAGGCCCCCGAGGCCCCCGAGGCCCCCGAGGCCCCCGAGGAGGTCGTCCGGGTCAGACGCGTAGTTCCCTCGCCTCGAAGCGGCCTTCGCCCAGGACCAGGACGAAGGAGACCTGCTGCCCCTCGGAGAGGCCGCGCTCGCCGCCCTCGATGTCCTCGGCCCTGAAGTAGACCTGCTCCTCGGAGCCCACGGGGACGACGAATCCGTAGCCGCCGGCGCGGTTGAAGGAATGCACGAACCCTGTACTTCTGCCCTCCACGGCGGCCTCCTCGTCGTCACCGGCGACGCGGCCGAGGGGTAAGGGGCCGGCGCCCGGCCGCATCCGCGTCTCAGAGGAGATGTACCCCGCCGGCCCATGGTTCGCCCGTCGCGAGGGCGCCCCGGGTCACGTACCGGAGACTCCCCACCATCTCGTACAATGTTCAACAGAGGCCTGGTGCCGGAGATCCCCCGTGTTCGGCACCAGGCCTCGTCGACTTCTCCCCCGGCGGTCTCAGACCGCCCGGCCGCCCGGATACGCGATCCTCGCCGTGATCCGCGCGATGCGCCGAGCCGACTCCTCGGGGTCCGCCACCGGCTGGACGATATGGCTGACGGTGAGCCGCACGATCGTCTCCACCGCGAGGCCCCGCGACTCCTCGTCGACATCGGGCCAGGCCTCGGTCGCGTACGCCTCCAGCATCGCCGTCGCCGTGGCGAAGACCGGTTCCGGGCGGGTGGTGAGATAGGCGAGCAGATCGCCCTCGCCGCCGCGCGCCGCCAGCAGGACGCTCTTGATCAACGGGTTGTCGACCGCCTGCTGGAGCGTGAAGCCGACTCCGGCCGCCGCCGCGGCCTCCAGACGGCCCCGGTGGGCGTCGAGTTCGCGCTGAATGCCGAGGAGGAAGCCCTCCAGCTCGCGCTGGACCAGAGCGTTGCCGATGGCCTCCTTCGAGCCGAACTCGTTGTAGAGGGTCTGCCGGCTGATCCCGGCGGTCCGCGCGATGGAGGTCATGCGCAGCCCGCCCCAGCCGTCGGCGGCGACGAGACCGTAGGCGGCGTCGAGCACCTGCTCACGCAGCAGAGACCGAACACTCTCGCGAAATCGTGTCATCGTGCCCCCACTTTATCCATCGGCCGATGCCCAGGGCATTGACGCTTCACCGTCAGGACGTCTAAAAGATGGACATCAGGCAAGTGAAGTGTCCACCGTGTGTCCATCCCCGTGAGGAGCCGGCATGGCCCTGCACAGCGACCCTCCCGCGACACCGACGACCCCCGCCCGCTGGCGCGACCCCAAGCGCTGGCTCTGGCTTCTCGGCCTGCTGATCCCGGCCTTCCCGTTCCTCTCCTGGGGCCTGGTGTCCGCCACCGGGCTGCGGGTCTTCTGGTGGACCGGGGTCCTCGTCCTGTACGCGGCCTTCCCCGTGGTCGACCACCTCATCGGCAAGGACTCGGCCAACCCCCCGGACAGCGCGCTCGCCCACCTCGAACAGGACCGCTACTACCGCTGGTGCACCTATCTCTACCTGCCCCTCCAGTACGGCGGTCTGGTCCTCGGCTGCTGGCTGATCACCCGGGGCGATCTCGCGCTCGTGGACCGGATCGGACTGATGTTCACCCTCGGCGGCGTCGCCGGCATCGCGATCAACACCGCCCATGAACTGGGGCACAAGACGGAGTCCCTGGAGCGCAGGCTGTCCCGGATCGCGCTCGCCCAGACCTGGTACGGACACTTCCACGTCGAGCACAACCACGGCCACCACATCCGCGTGGCCACCCCCGAGGACCCGGCGAGCGCCCGACTCGGCGAGAGCTTCTGGCGGTTCCTGCCCCGGACCGTAGCCGGCAGCCTGACCTCGGCCTGGCGTCTGGAGAAGCGCAGGCTCGCCCGCAGGGACCGCTCCGTGTGGAGCCCCCGCAACAGGGTCCTCGGCTCCTGGTCGCTGTCGTTCGCGCTCTTCGCCGCGCTCGCGCTCGCCTTCGGGCCGGGTGTCCTGCCGTACCTCGCGGGGCAGGCGGTGTTCGGCTTCTGTCTGCTCGAAGTCATCAACTACACCGAGCACTACGGCCTCAAGCGCCAACTCCTCGCGAGCGGCCGGTACGAGCGCTGCGCCCCGCGCCACAGCTGGAACAGCGACAACATCGCCTCCAACGTCTTTCTCTACCACCTCCAGCGGCACAGCGACCACCACGCCCACCCCACCCGCCGCTACCAGGCGCTGCGCCACTTCGACGAGGCCCCCGAGATGCCGACCGGGTACGCCGGGATGATCGTCCTCGCGTACGTCCCGCCGCTCTGGCGCAGGGTCATGGACCCCCGCGTACTGGCGCACTACGACGGCGACATCACCCGCGCCAACCTCCAGCCCTCCCGCCGCGCCCGGCTGCTCGCCCGGTACGGGACGACCACCTGATCCCGCCCGCCGAGGCGCCTCACAAGGCGCTCGCGGGACCCCTCCCGAAATCCCTCATGAGTCGACCAATCAACCGCTCCCTGACCGAAATTCGATCAATCGACACATGCGCATTGACTCGATCATCGGCCCCACCTAGCTTCTGGCGGCACCAGACCACGAGAAAGGTGTCGCTTCATGACCATGGAGGCATCCCCGCGGCGCGGAGCGGCCATCGGCGGGCTCGTCGCCGTCGCGCTCGCCCTCTCCGGCAGCGTCGCCCTCAGCGCCGCGCCCGCCTCGGCCGCCGGGAGCACCACGTACGTGGACTGCTCGCGTCCGGCCCCGGGCGACGGCGGCCAGGCCGCGCCGTTCAACAGCGTCGCCCAGGCCAACGGCAGGACGTACGCGGCCGGTGACACGCTCGCCTTCGCGGCCGGCACCACCTGCACCGGCTCCCTCGCCCCCAAGGGCAGCGGCACCGCCGCCGCGCCCATCACGCTCACCGGCTACGGCACCGGGGCGCTGCCCGTACTCGACGGCGGCGGCGCCCAGGACGTGGTCTCGCTGACCAACCAGGACCACTGGCGGATCACCGGCCTCAAGCTCACCAACCCCGCCGCCATGCTCGCGCGCCGCGCCGGGCTGCGGATCTCCGCCACCGACGGGACGGCGCACCGGGGCTTCGACATCGACTCCCTCGTCATCGACCGGGTCGCCGGGCAGACCAGCAAGAACAGCCCCACCACCGAGGACTTCGTCCAGTCCGCGGGCGTCGTCACCGGCGCGAGCGGCACCGGCTCGGTGCTCCACGACGTCCACGTCCACGACAACCAGGTGAGCAACACCGGCGGGGGCGGCCTCAAGATCCGCGTCGGCGCGATGGCCGTCAAGGGCTCCGGGGTCCTCATCGAGAACAACGTGATCAAGGACGTCGGCGGCGACGGAATCATCGCGAGCTACGCAGACGCGCCGATGATCCAGTACAACAACGCCTCCGGCGTCGGCAACGGCGTCTACCCCTTCTCCGGGGGCAACTTCGCCGGTATCTGGGTGCTGGGCGACCGCGACCCGACCATCCAGAAGAACGCGGTGTACGGGATCACCCGGATGTCCGTGGCCGACAGCCAGGCGTTCGACTGCGACTGGGGCAACACCGGCACCTGCACCATCCAGTACAACTACAGCCGCGACAACATCGGCGGCTTCTTCCTCGACTGCGACGGCTGCGGCACGACCGGCGGCGCCCAGCAGGTCATCCGCTACAACATCTCCGAGAACGACTGCCGAATGAGCAGCGCCGGCGCGGGCCGGTCGGCGCTGCACCTGTACAACAACGTCTTCTACTGCACGGACAAGAAGTTCAGCATCACGCTGCCCGACGAGAGCGTCGTCGAGAACAACATCTGGGTGGGCACCACCGACTCCCGGCTGCCCACCGGAGCGGGGATCTCCTGGCTCTGGAACGTCTTCCAGGGGGTGCCGAGGCCGACCGCCAACGGCATCGTGGGCGACCCGGGGTTCGTGAACCCCGGCACCGGCGGAGACACGATCCGGTCGGTGGACGGCTACAGGCTCCGCGCCACCTCGCCCGCCCTCGGCAACGGCTCGGTGATCAGCGGCAACGGCGGCCGTGACTACTGGGGGAACCCGGTCTCGTCGACCTCCAAGCCGCACCGGGGCGCGTACAACGGGCCGGGGTTGTAGGCCGACGCCGCTCCTCGGCCCGGACCGGCTCGGCTCTTCCCGGCCCGACCCGCCCGTCTCGGCTCGGCCTGGCCCGAGGCAAGGAGGTGCCACGGCGCGCCGTCGCTCCCGTGAGCACCCGGTCGGGGGTGGGGCCGGGGGGAGACGGCGGTGCGCCGTGGCACCGGTCTTGGGGGGGTGCGGGTTACGAGGCGATGCTCGGGTCCGGGCCGAGGGCGGCGGCCTCTCCTCCGAGGACGTCGGCGGCGCTCGCGGGGCCGCCCTCGTCGGGGCGGACCACGCAGGAGAGGGCGGTGGCCTGGCGAAGGGTCTCCGTCAGGTTCTGCCAGTCCAGCGCGGGCCGGGTGTCGGGGCGGCCGTGGACGAGGGAGGCGTTCCAGCGCATCCGGGGCACGCCCGGCAGCGGGCGCAGTCCGCCGGCCTCCTGGTGGGAGGCGGCGAGGGCCATGGGGAGCATGGCGCAGCCCAGGCCGGACTGGGTGGCGGCGCGCACGCCGGCCATGGAGCCGAGCTCGTGGATCTCGGGAGGGCTGTCGCAGCGCAGGCGGAGGAACTCGGGCAGCCAGCGCTGCGAGGGACAGTCGGGGTCGGCGATGACGACCTGGCGGCCGAGGTTGCCGCGTCGTTGTCCGACGCTCGTGACGGGCACGAACTCGACTTCCTGGAGGCGTACTTCGGTCAGCTCGTCGGGGCGTTCGGTGTGCAGCTGGTCGGCTAAGAGGGCGGCCGGGTCGTCGGCGTCGACCACGGTGAGGACGAGGGCCCCGTCGATCGCTCCGGACCGGAAGGCGTCGTGGACCTCGGCGGTCCCCATCACCCGCAGGGCGAGCTGGACGCCGGAGAGCAGCCGCCGCCCGAGGTGGGTGACCCGGGCGAGCTGCTGCCCGTACGCCAGGGCGGGGACGATCCCGACGGTCAGCCGTGGCGGGTTGGCCGCGGGCCGGCGCAGGGCGGTCTCCATCTCGCTGACGAGGGTGAGGATCTGGCGTGCGTAGTCACGCAGGACGGTTCCGGAATGGGTGAGCCGGACGCCGTTGGGAAGCCGCTCGAAGACGGGTTCGCCCACCTGCCTCTCCAGGGCACGCATCTGTGCCGTGACGCTGGACTGCGAGTACCCGAGGCGTCGCGCCGCCTGGGTGAAGGACCCGGTCAGGGTCACCTCGCGGAAGGTCCGAAGGGTTCTTGCGTCGATGTCCACGTGAATTCCCCCCTGCCGCGCAGGCGGCAGTTCCTCGCACCAGGTGGATGGTCGGCCACCCGCTTCGATCGCCCCAGTCGGTCTGTCTCACAACCGCCGCAGGGGTGCCGGACGCGTTCGCGCCCGGCACCCCTGCTCGGCCGCGAAAACTCTACTCGGCGAGGTGGGCCGGGACCAACGGAAAGTCCAAGTCCGGCTGCGCAACGTGATTGAAGAAGTTCGACAGCACGTTCAGCGCGACGTGGCCGACGATCTCCGCGATCTCGGCGTCGGTCACGCCGGCGGCGCGGGCGTCGGTGAGGGACTCGTCGGTGACGCGGCCCCCGGTGGCCATGACGGCGCCGGCGAAGCGGAGCACCTGGTCCATGTGCGGGTCGCCCGCGTCGGTGCCGCGGCGGGTGTCGAGCAGTTCCTGTTCGCTCAGGCCGACCTTGCCGCCGCGCAGGGTGTGCGCGGAGACGCAGTACGTGCAGTCGTTGCGCTGCGCGATGTAGAGCGCGAGCTGCTCACGCTGCCGGGCGCTGAAGCTGCCGCCGACCAGGGCCTCGCGCATGGCGAGGTAGCCGCGGAGCGCGGAGGGGCCGTTGGCGAGGGCGGCGTAGAGGTTGGGCAGCTTGCCGAGCTGCTTGAGGGTGCCTTCGAGCAGCTCGCGCTGCTCCTCGTTGGCGGTCTCGACGGTCAGTTGGGGCAGGCGGGGCATGGAGCTCTCCTTGAGCCGGACCAAGATGGAACTGATCGGTACCATCCAGACGGTACTGACCGGTTCCGTCTGGCGCAACGGGAGGCGGCCACTCCGCCTTTCGCATCGGAATCCCCTATACGGCACCGAGTGGTACCGTCTGGCATGGCCACGAACGCGAAAGAACGGCTCCTCAGTGCGGCGGAGCGTCTGTTCTACGAAGAGGGGATCCGGGCCGTGGGCATCGAGCGGATCCTGTCCGAATCCGGAGTCGGCCGCGCCTCCTTCTACCGCCACTTCCCCAGCAAGGACGACGTGGTCGTCGAGGTGCTGCGGCGGCGCGACGACATGTGGCGCGCCTGGCTCGACGGCCGCATCGCGGTCAGCGGGCGCTCACCCGAGGAACTTCCGCTCGCGCTCTTCGACGGCCTCGCGGAGCGCTTCGCGGCGGCGTCGTTCCGGGGCTGCGCGTTCATCAACACGATGGTGGAGACGGCCGATCCGGACAGCCCGGCGCACCATGTGGCCGCCGAGCACAAGGAGAAGGTCATCGCCGTCCTCGACCGTCTCCTCGCCGAGGGCGGCTACCGCGACCACGAGGCCCTGGCCCGCCAGCTGGCGCTGCTGGGCGACGGGGCCATCGTGACGGCGGTGCGCGAGGGCACGGCGGAGGCGGCGGAACGCGCCCGGGGCGTGGCGGAGGTCCTGCTGCGCACGGCGGAGCGGGAGCGGGCCGGGGCATGAGGCCGCGCCCCCACGGGACGTGGGGGAGCGGCCCGAGCGGTCGCGGGGCTCCGGCGTCAGTGGTCGCGGGGCTCCGGTCTCAGTGGATCCTGTGCTCGGTCCAGAAGGGGCCGAGGTCCTTGCCGGTCGCCGCCTGCGCCGCGCGCTTGAAGTCCTCGGTGGTGGCGACGCCCAGCCAGTGGTCCCGTACGTAGCCGCGCAGCATCGCCGCCGTCGCCGGGCCGCCCAGGACGCGTTCCAGGTCGTGGAGGGCGCAGGCGCCCCGCCCGTAGACGACCCTGACGTACTCCGAGCGGCGGCCGTCGGCATAGTAGGACATGGGCCGGGTGAGGGCGGCCGTTTCGCTGGGCCACTCGCCCTGGTCCTCCCAGCAGGTGACGGTGGGCTCGCGGTAGTACACCTGGTTGGCGTACTGGGCGAAGGACTCGTCCAGCCACGGCGAAGCGAACTGGTCGTTGCCGACGATGCCGTAGAACCACTGGTGGGCGATCTCGTGGACGACGGCTGAACCCTCCGGCTCGGTCCACAGCAGGACGAGGCCCGGGAACTCCATGCTGCCGAACTCGTCGAAGTTGTCGCTCATGACGAGGTCCAGCTCGCCGTACGGGTAGCGCCCGAACCGCTCGCCGAACGCGTCGACCGAGCCGACGGCGGCCCGCAGGTCGGTCGCGACGCCCTCCGGGGCCGTGGCGGCGGTCCAGTAGGCGTTCAGCCGGATGCCGCCGGGCGTGGTCACCGTCCGCGTCCGGAAGGGGCCCGCCGCCCAGGCGAAGTCCCGTACCCCATGCGCGACGCTGGTGGTGACCGTACGGCCGGGGGCGCCGGCGCGCCGGGTGGTGGTGCCCGTCGCGGGGACCTTGAGCGCGGTGGGGTGGTCGAGGACGACCCGGAAGTCACCGGCCAGGGTGAAGAAGCTCTCGCCGAAGCCGACGTCCGGGTCGAGGTGCGCGCCCTGCGCGTCGCGCACGGACAGCAGGGGCAGCGCGTTGCCGAGGTAGCGGTGCGCGCCGTCCCTGCCGAACCGGTGGACGCGGTCGGGGACGGTGATCGACACGTCGAAGGACACGCTGGCCCGCGCCCCGTACGGCAGCGGCGCGGGCAGGTCGATCCGCAGCGCGGTGCAGCCGACGTCGAGCGGTCGCGGGGTGCCTCCGACGACCCCGCCGACCCGGACCGGGGACGGACTTCCGGGGGTTCCGCAGCCGTCGGTGCCGTTCCCCCACAGCCGCAGGTCGACCGAACTCAGGGGCTTACGGGTGGCGTTGCGGAAGGACACCGTCTGGCGGCCGGTCCAGTGCGAGCCGTCGCCGTCGGCGCGCAGGGCCACGTCGTACGAGGGCCGGTCCGGCGTCGCCGCCCGCACCGGGGCGGGGCCCGAGGGGTCCTGCGCGGCTGCCGCCCGGGGGACGAGCAGAAGGAGGGCCGCGAGGGCGAGCGAGGCGGTCCGCCGCCTGAGCAAGGTCATGGCAGGCACGGTAGAGCGCCCGAGCGCCCGGAAGGGAGCCTTCCGACTCAAGTGGCTTGTGAAAAAAGCGAGTTGCTACCAAGCCGGCTGCCGACTTTCAGGGCTTCGGGGTGAGTTCCCCCCGGCGCACCTTGCCCGAGCGGGTGCGCGGGAGGCGGGCGATCACCTCGACCCCGCGCGGGACGAAGACCGGCGCGAGCCGTTCGGCGGCGAGCGTCAGGAGTTCGGCCGCGACGCGTCCGTGCCCGGCCGTGGACGGCTCCCCCTCCCGCAGTTCCACGACCGCGTACGGGGCGAGGCCGCCGTCGGGGTCGGGGCGCGGCACCACCGCCGCGTCGGCCACCTCCGGGTGGGTACGCAGCACGGCCTCGATCTCCGTCGGGGAGACCCGGTGGCCGTGGGACTTGAACACCTCGTCCATCCGGCCGAGCAGCCGGATCGAGCCGTCCGCGCACCGCTCGCCCCGGTCCCCCGTGCGGTAGAGGCCGTCGGCGAAGGCCTCCGCCGTGCGTGCGGGGAGGCCCGCGTAGCCGCGCATGAGGCCGGGCGGGCGTTCCTTCAGGTCCACGCAGACCTCGCCGCTGTCGCCCGTCTCCCCGGTCTCCGGGTCGCGCAGCACGATCCGGTACCCGGGGAGCGGGTGGCCGAGCGGGGCGATCGGCTCGGTGGGGCCGGGGGCGCGGCCGATGAGCGCGGTCGCCTCGGTCTGGCCGTAGCCGTCTCTGACCCGTACGCCCCACGCGGTCTCGATCCGTGCGACCGTCTCGGCCGTCAGGGGTTCCCCGGCGGCCGTCGCCTCCCGCAGCCGGGGGGCTCCGGCGCCCCCGGTCACGTACGGGAGCAGGGAGCGCCAGGCGCTCGGGGGCGCGCAGAAGCTGGTGACGCCGCGCTCGGCGAGGACCCGGGGCAGGGCGGTCGGCGGGAGCCCGCCGTCCGGCGGCGCGAGGATGGTGGCCTCCGCCGCCCATGGCACGAAGAAGCTGGACCAGGAGTGCTTGGCCCAACCGGGCGCGGAGAGGTTGAGGTGCCGGTCGCCGGGGCGCAGGCCGCTCCAGTACAGGCTGGAGAGATGGCCGACGCCGTAGCCGGCGTGGCTGTGCTCGACGAGTTTGGGCAGCGAGGTCGTACCGGAGGTGAAGTAGCAGAACGACGGGTCGGCGGCGCGGGTGGGCCCGTCCGGGACGAAGCGGGGACGGCCGGTGGAGCGGGTTTCGGGGTACGGGAGCCAGCCGGCCCGGCCGGTGCCGGGCGCCGCCGCCATCCGGATGCCCGGCACCGGCAACTCGTCGAGCAGGCCGACGAGTTCGGGTGCGGCGATCAGATGGCGGACGGCTCCCCTGGTGATCCGGTCGGCGGCCTCGGACCGGGTGAGGTCCTGGTATCCGGGGACGACGACGGCCCCGAGCTTGATGCAGCCGAGCAGGGTCTCCCACAGCTCGGTGCGGGTGCCGAGGAGGATCAGGACGCGGTCGCCGCGTACGACTCCGTGATCGCGCAGAGCCACCGCCAACGCGTCCGATCGGGCGGCGAGTTCGGCGAAGGAGACCTGGTCGACGACCGGGACGGCACCGTCCTCCCCCGCGTGGCCGAGGAGTTCGAGCGCGGGCCGGTCGTTGCCCTCCGCGATGACGTCGAACCAGTCCAGGGCCCAGTTGAAGTGCTCGGCGCGCGGCCACCGGAAGGCGGCGTCCGCCGCCTTCCGGTCGCCGCGCAGCCGCAGCAGGAGGTCCCGGGCGGCCCGGTACTCCTCGTGGGCGGCGGTACGCCGGGGGCCGGGCGTACCGTCGTCGCGCGGCCCCGGCGTACGAGCGTCACTCACCGCGCACCCCCGGCCGGCACGGCATCGGCCCGCGCACCCCCGGCCCTCGCGGCACCGGCCCCCGTACCGCCGGATTCCGCACCGCACGACCCCGAAGCACCGAGCAGCGCCTCCGCGATGGCGTCCGCGTCGCGGGTGAAGGAGCCCCAGGGGCCCGGCCGGCCGCTGCCCACCTGGGTGAACCAGCGGGTGTGCTCGCTGGGGATGCCGAGCACATGCGTGCTGGTGTCCACCGAGCCGTCGGCCCGCACCGGGTGGAACGGCGCGTCGGTGCAGTCGAGCCCGCCGGTGGCGAACTCCCCTGCGCCGTCGGTCGCGTTGGTGAACGTGCGGATCTCCCCGTCCACCATCAGACAGCGGATCAGCGGGTCCCGGTCCGCCACCAGGTCGGTGCTCGGCACCCGGGCGTCCACGACGACGTCAAGGGGCACCCAGGAGTTCTCCACCTGTGTCGACTCGACGGCGAACCGCCCCTCGACGGGATCGGCCGTGAACCGGGCACCGGGGCCGACCGGTTCGAGGACCCCGGCCGCCAGCAGCGCGAGGAACTGCTCAGAGCGTTCCTGCGGCGGCCCGGTCGAGACCATGGCCGCGACGGGACCGAACTCGGCGAGGAACCAGCGGTGCGAGTCGGGGTTCAGCCCGCCGAAGTCGACGACGGTGCGGATCGTCTGCCGCACGTCCCGCAGGACGTCGGCGGCGGCCTTCAGGGGGCCGTCGGCGTTGCCCTGGCGCGCCTCGAAGAGGTCGGCCCGCAGCCATTCCGTGAGCACCTTGTGGTACTCGGCCGGGGAGCCGAAGCGCCGGCCGGCGAACGGACGGGCGAGCGCGTCGAGTCCGCTCAGCGGGCGGGCGTCGATCCGGTACCCGGAGGCGATCCGTTCGAGGATCCGGGGGTCGGGCCGGTCACGCAGCGCCTGGGCGGCCCGCTCGGTGAACTCCTCCGCGGCGTCGCGTCCGTGGACCTGGCGGACGCGGGTCGCGAGGAGGACGAGGTTGACCTCGGCGAGCAGCCAGGGCAGCACGGCCGACTCGAAGTCGAGCGGCGCCGCCTCCGCTCGCAGCTCCGCCATCCTTTCAGCGGTGAACAGCCGTGCCTGGTAACGGTGTTCGGGTCCTTTCTGGTTGGCGCCCCGGGTCAGCAGGGGCACTCCACCGCGCGAACCCGCCAGGATGCGGGGCTCCTTGCCGCTGGGCAGGTAGAGCAGGCCGTCGCAGCCCTCGGTGAAGGTGCCGCCGCGGCCGAGGGTCAGCTCGGTGAGGACGTCGTAGAAGGTGAGCCCCATGCCGAGGATGCCCACGCTCGCGCCCGCCGGGATCGCGGCGAGCGGCATCTCGGTCGCGGAGCCGCCGACGATGTGCCGGACCGGCCGGGCGGGGGTGCTGTGCGTCTGGGCGAACCGCGTCCACGCGCGCTGGTCGGCGTCGGGCTCGACGATCGGGTGGCCGGTGGCGAGGACCACCCGGTCGACCGTGAGCACGTCGCCGCGGTCGAGTCTCAGGCGGTGCGGGGAGCCGTCCACGCCTCCCGGAGTCCCCGTACCCGCCGAACCGCCCGCGCCTCCCACCCGCTCCGCGCAGATCACCCGGGCGGGAACGCGGTGGACGGTGAGCGAGGGCGGCAGGGTCTCCTCGATCCGCTGCATGACGTACGTCAGGTAGCGGCCGTAGACGGCCCGGGGCGCGTACCCCTCGGGGTCGGCGCCCACCGGGTCGTCCTCGGCCCACCAGGCGCCGAGGGTGGGTCCGGCACCGGGCCGGTGGGGCCCGTCGTCGGCGGGCCCGGAGAACATGGTGACCTCCTGGGCCGGGGTGTTCATCAGGAACCAGGGCGACTGGTCCGTACGCCAGATCCGTCCGGCCCCCGCCTCGTACGGATCCACCGCGAAGACCTCCACCGGCCGGCCGGGGGGCCCGTCGGCGCAGCGGGCCGCGAGCCGTTCCAGTACGGAGAGGCCGCGCGGGCCCATGCCGACGAACGCGATCCGCAGCGGGTCCGCCGACGGCGCCGGGGCCGCGCGGGGCGCCGGCTCGGGCGGCGGGTTCGTCCCGGCCGCCAGGTCGTGTTCCCTGGCGACCCTGCCGAGCATGCCGGAGAGCTGACGTGAGGTCATCGGAATGGTCCTCCTGCTGGTGGTGAGCAGCGGCAGCGCGCCGAGGTCCGTCCAGTGCAGGCGCCCGTCCGGCGCGACGGTGGACCGGACGGCGCCCCGGTTGTCGGGGTGCAGGCAGAACGGCACGTCGAGCAGACCCCGGTCGAAGGCCTTGAGGAGGGCGACGCCGAGATCGTCGGAGAGCGCGAGGACGGCGGTGATCATGGCCCGCGCCTCGGCGAGCGTCTCCTCCGTGTCGGCCTCCGCGGTCCTGCCCGGGTTCGGTCCGCGCCGGGGCACGGAGCGGGCGGCGTCGGCGGCGATCCGCAGGGCGGTCAGGTTCTCGGCGATGGTCGGGATGCGGTGCGCCTCGGTCTCGGTCTTCACGATGAGACGCTGCGCCCCGCCACGTACGGCCAGTTCGGCGCTGCGCCGCAGCAGCAGCCGCGCCCCCGGCACGGTCCTCGGATAGACGCCCATGTACGTGTACAGCACGATGTGCCGGTCCACGGACGGCGGCAGGAACTCGTCGGCGAGCAGCCGCAGCGCGGTGAGCGCGCCGGTGTCCTGGGCGGGATGGGTCTGCTGGGCGTAGCTGAGGGAGACGCTGGTCGCCCCGTTGGCCGCGAAGAACAGGCACTCCAGGACCGAGACGGCGACGAGCAGCGACGGCGGACAGAGCTGGCCGAGGAGGCAGCCGCCGAAGGATTCGAGATGGGCCCGGCGGCCGTGCGCGCGGCTCTCCTCCGTGAGGAACTGCACGGAGTCGCGCCAGGCGGCGACGGATTCGGCGAGCGGGGTGCGCCCGTAGGGCAGGCAGTACGAGACGGGGCCGCCCTCGGAGGCGGAGAGCCCGGCGGCGGCCATGGTGCGGAAGATGGCCATGGGGTCGGCGGAACCGTGCCGGACCTGGACGGGCGTGGCGCGTCCGGCCGCGGCGGCGACCCGCGCGGTGGTCTTCGGGCCGTGGCTGACCAGCGGGAACCCGTTGAGGGGCTGCCCGGTGCGCAGGGCCGAGGTGGCGGCGGCGTGATCGCCGACGCGGGTGTAGCTGTCGATGGTGAGGGTGGCGACGGTCCGTTCCGGCAGTGCGGCGACGGCGGCGACCCCGGCGGCCATGTCCTCGGGCCCGACCATGCCCATCCTGGGCTGGACGACGAGTTCACCGGCCTCTGCCGACGCCCGGACGAAGGCGCCGAGATCGCCGGGGGCGAGCGGGGGCGAGGCGGAGGTCGTCAAGCCGCGGCCCGCCCGGTACACGCGCCGCCGAGTCCGGCGAGCCGGCCCAGCAGTGCCGTGGGAGGGGTCCCGTCGGCGTACACCTCGTCGTATCCGGCGTCGAGGAGTTCGGCGGTACGGGTGGCGGCGCCCTCCGGTGAGATGCCGAGGAGTCCGCCGATGACCATGGGCACGGAGCGGGTCTTGCGGTCGGCGCGCAGGGCGCGGGCGGCGCGCAGCCCGTCCTGGTGCCCGTGGCCGTTGACGGAGGAGAGGACGACGAGGTCGGGGCTGGTCATCCGGGCGGTGTCGACGAGCAGTTGCTCGGGGACGCACGGTCCCAGGTTGAGCACGGAGTGCCCGTGCTCCTCCAGGAAGAGCTGGAGGTGGACGAGGTTCCAGGTGTGGGCGTCGGAGGAACCGGTGGTGAGCAGGACCCGACGGGAGGGCTCGGGACTGCGCAGGGGCTGATGCCGTGCGGACGGGGTCATGGCGTCTCTCTCCGAAAGGGGTGCGGGGCGGGTGCGGACGGGTGTGCGGGATCGCCCGTACGGGACGGGTCGGGGTGGGGGGAGGGTCCTGCGGGGGTGCCGCCGGGCGGGTACGCCGGACCGTCGCCGGACCGTCGCCGAACGGGGCGAGGGCCGGCGGGCGATCGAGCTGTCGGCGTATGGGGTGCGGGGCCGGGTCGTGCGTGGTGCGGCGCGCGTTGACTGGTGCCTGGTGCCTGGTGCCTGGTGCTTGGTGCCTGGTGCTTGGTGCCTGGTGCCTGGTGCTTGGTGCGGACGTTCGCCGTACGTGGTGCGGGCGGTCGCCGTGCGTGGGGCAGGGCGGTCGGTGTACGGGGGAGGGGCAGGGTCGTACGGGTGCGGGGCGGGTGTCGTACGCGGCGCGGGGCGGGTGTCGTACGCGGCGCGGGCCGGATGTCGTACGGGGCGCCTGCGGGTGTCGTACGGGGCTCCGCCCGGCCGCCGGACAGCGCGGCGGCGGGCGTGCGCCGAGGCCGCCGGGCCCGCACGGGGTCCGGTGGCCTCGGGTCGTCCTGAGGGGTCAGGCGCCGCCGGTCCCGGCACCGACGCCGGTGGTGATCTCACCGGCCTCGGGGGTGCGGGAGGCGGCCGGCCGGGCGCGGACGGCGAGGACGGTGCAGCCCTCGGCGCTGGACATCTGGTGCCGGGTGCCGGGCTCCTCGACGACGAGGTCACCCCGGTGGAAGCGGCGCCCGTCGCTGTGGTCGAGGGTGCCGTCGAGGACGAGCATCAGCTCGTGCCCCAGGTGCTCGTGGAAGTCTCCGTGGGCGCCGGCCGGGAAGCGGAGGAGCAGGGACGCGGAGTCCTCGTCCTCGGCCGGGTCGGGGCCCCAGAGCACGACGTACTCGACGCCGACGCGGCCGGGTTCGGTCCACGGCACCCACGGCAGGTCGGTCTGGTCGAAGCCGTCGCGGAGCACGTTGCGGAAGACGGTGACGTCAGGCACGGGTGGAGACCTCCGATGCGGCGTCGCGCTGGGCGACGATGGACGGGATGCCGTCGGGGCCCCAGGGCCGGGGCCCGTTGACGATGGGGGCGCCGATGAGGGAGCCGAACTCGCGCCAGGCACCGTCGTAGTTGCGGATGTCGGCGAGGCCGAGGAGTTCGCTCAGCACGAACCAGCTGTGGGCGGAGCGCCAGCCGACCCGGCAGTAGACGACCGTGGGGGCGTCGGTGCGCACGTCGGCGTAGACGGCGGCCAGCTCCTCGTCGTCACGGAAGGTGCCGTCGGCGCGGACGGCGCTGTGCCAGGGGATGTGCTCGGCGGAGAGGGCGTGGCCGCAGCGCACACCGAGGTCCTCGGGCACGCCGGGCGGGGTGTTGCTCTGCCCGAGGTACTCCTCCAGGGAGCGCACGTCGAGGAGTTGGTGGCGCCCGATGTGGTCGAGCATGTCCTCGCGGCGGGCGCGGACCGTCTCGTCGACGGCCGGTACGGGGTACGCGACGGGCTCCCGTTCCGGGACGTCCTGGGTGAGGGCGGCGCCGAGCGCCTCCCAGCGGAGTCGGCCGCCGTCGAGCAGCCGCAGTTCCCGGTGGCCGTACAGACGGAACTGCCAGAACGCGGCGGCGGCCCACCAGTTGTTGTTGCCGCTGAGGAAGACGACGGTGTGGTCGGCGGATATGCCGTGCCTGCCGAGGAGTTCGGCGAAGGACTCGGGTCCGATGACGTCCCGGCGCACCGGGTCCTGGAGGTCGCCGGTCCAGTCCAGGCGGACGGAGCCGGGAATCCGGCCCAGCAGGCTGCCGCCTTCGGTGATCTCGACGAGGACCGTGTTCTCGTCCCCGGCCGCGGGGTTCCGCAGCTGTTCCATGATCTGCTCGCAGCTGACGAGCAGTCTGTCTCGGTTCACGGGCGCTCCGTTGAGGGTCGGTACGCGGAGGTACGGGCGGACGGACGGACGGGGGATGCGGCGGACGCCGGGGCGGGCGCGTTCACCACCGGCGGGCCGGGGTCACCACCAGTACGTCGGGTACTTGCCGATGACGCCGAGGCGGGAGGCGATCAGGCCCACGAGGACCAGCAGGGCGCTGCCGACGGCGAGCAGGAGGAGGAAGCGCAGGGGCGCGGGATCCTGGAGGACGGCGAGCACGGCCGTGGCGGCGGCGGGCGCGTGGACGGCCCGGAGCAGCAGCATCAGACCGACGCTGAGGCCGGCGGCGACGGCGGCCACCCAGAGCGAGTGGCCGAAGAGGGCGACGGCCACGAGGCCGAGGACGCCGGAGCCGATCTGGCCGAGCAGCACGCCCCGGGGCTGGGCCGGGGGCAGCGCGGGGGTACTGCAGATGATCATGGCGGTGGCGGCCAGCGGGGCGATCATCAGCAGATGGCCGGTGGCCTCGCCGAGCGCCACCAGGATCACCAGCGACACCACGGTCGCGAGGGTGCCGAGTGCGGCGGGCCGGGCGCCGGGGAAGGGCGGGGCGCCGCCCGCCCAGCGGCTGCGGGCCGGCGGGGCCGCCGCTCCCGCGGGGGTCTGGGTCTGATTGCTCACGGTGTTCTCTCCTTGGCGGGGCGGGTGGGCGGAAGGGGCGGGGCGGCGAGGGCGGTGCGGGGCCGCACGGGAGGGGCCGTGCGGGAGGGGCCGTGCGGAGGGCGGCGGGGCCCGGCCGGAGCCCGCGGGAGCTGCTCCCGCGGGCTCCGGCCGGGTCGCCGGGCCGACGGGCGCGTCAGCGGTGGCCGCCGCCGAAGTAGCTCATGGCCCGCCGGTACACGACCGTGCCGATCCGGTGCCCCATCTCGATGCCGGGCTCGTTGTCGAAGCTCCAGTGCATGCCGCCGTAGACCCGGGAGATGCCGGCCTGGTTGGCGGCCTCGCTGAACGTGGACCAGTGCAGGTCCACGTCGGTGCGCGGGGTGAGGCCGGGCTCGACGGTGGAGGCGCCCGCCTTGAAGCGGTACGAGTCGCCGAAGGAGTCCGAGCCGGTGAAGCGGCGCAGGAACTCGGCGGCGGCGCCGGAGAAGGTGCTGTGCCCGGAGACGGTGGCCGGGAACGGCGGAACGGCCACGTACGCCTGCCAGTCGACGCCGTCCATGGTGACGGTGCCCTGGCCGGGGCCGCCCCAGGTGCGGATCTGACGGCCGCGCTGGTCGTACGGGATCAGGGTGGAGGGGCGCGCGAAGTCGTACTGGGCCTTGACGGCCCAGGAGCCGATGGCGGCGTCGCACTCGGCCATGTTGAGGCCGAAGAAGATCTGGGCGTCCTCGTCGACACCGTGGCCGTCGCGGGCGGAGACGTAACGGCCCCACATCTGCTGTGCGCCGGGCGGGGTCACGTCGTCGTTGAGCCAGAACTCGGCGATGGCCTTCTGCTCGTCCGTCAGGTTGGCGCTGATGTCGAGGAGTTCCTCGATGGCGGCGGTCATCCGGACCGAGGGGTACGGGGGCGGGGCGGCGATCGTGAACTGGTCGGGGCTGGTCAGCGCGAAGGGCTGCATCACCGCGAACTGCGGGGTGAGGTAGCGCTGCGTCTTGCCGTTCACTATCAGCGGCGTCCAGTGGGCCGGCTCCGCGACCGTCGACGGGTCGAAGGCCCCGGCGACCTGCGGGGTGTTGCGCGGCTGGTAGCCGGTGGTGTCGGAGTACGCGGGGGTGCCGAGCTGGTTGGCGCCGTCTGCGTGCCGGTAGTCGAGGACCGCCTGCGCGGTGCGGCGGCCGATCCAGGCGGGGCTGTTGCGGCGCGGGGCGGTCCGCTCGGGGTCGTAGCCGAGGCCGCGCAGCATGCCGTCGATGGCGACCTTGTACTCGGGGTACAGGTCGAGCATCGCGAGGTGGGCCGCGTAGCTGATGGCCTCGTTCTTGTTGTCGAGGGTGCGCTCGGAGCGGGGCCGGCGCAGGGCGCCGCCGAAGCGGGTGCCGACGGCACAGTGGTCGTAACACGCCCAGGCGTCGTAGATGGCGTTGTGGATGATCGCGAGGGCGCGGGCGTTCACGGTGGCGGGGCCGAAGCGGTTCCCCGCGGCCTGGTAGCGGCCGAGGATCGCGTCCATCGCGGCCTGGTTCCAGCGGATGACGACGCTGGGCTCGGCGACGGCACCGGGGGCACGGCGCCCGGTGCGGGTCTCCGCCTCGAAGCTGGTGGGGACGCCCCAGGCGACGGTGCCGGGCAGGGCGAGCACCCCGGCCGCGGCGGCGGTCGTGGTGAGCACCCGGCGCCGGGTGAGCGGTGTGCGGGCCGCGGCGGTCGTGGACGGAGCGGGGGCGGCGGGTCGGTGGGACATCCGTGGATTCCTTCACATGGTGCCGGGAGCGGATGGACGCGGTCCGGGTCCGTGGATCAAACACAAACTCGAACAGACCTCAGGCTGGCGAGAAATGATCGCGTCCGGCAACGCCCGATCGACTTCTTCCATCGCAGGCATGCAAGGAAGCGATGGGCGTCGCGGGGGTCCTCGGGAGGTGGCTAGCGTGGCCCCACGGCGTCCGACCCTCCTGCCGCGATTTCGGCGTGATCCGAGCGGTCCGCCGCCCGGCTCCGCCCCACCCGGCCTCGATCCGCCCCGCCCGGCCCCGTCCGGCCCCCGCGTCGACTCGTGATGGAGATGCCCGCGCATGACCGTTTCCTCCCAGGTGATACCCACCGCCACGACCACCACCGCACCGCAGCCCGCCACCGCCACGCAGCCCACCACCGCACCACAGCCCTCCGCCGCACCGACGCCGCCCGGCCTCTTCGACCGTCACGCGCCACGGCTCCACCAGTACGGCCTGGGCATGCTCAGGGCCGGGATCGGCGGCGTCTTCGTCTGGTTCGGGGTGCTCAAGATCATCGGACTCAGCCCGGCGGCCGAGCTCGTCGTCGCCGTGCTGCCGTTCCCGGCGGGCGACTGGTTCGTACCGGCGCTCGGCTGGGCCGAGGTCGTCCTCGGCCTCTGGCTGGTCTCGGGCCGGGCCCGCGCCCTGGCCCTGCCCGTGCTCGTCGGCCACCTCTGCGGCACCTTCGCCGTCCTGGTCCTCACCCCGTCGGCGGCGTTCGCGGACTCCAACCCCCTGCTGCTGACACTGGTGGGCGAGTTCGTCGTCAAGAACGTGGTGCTGCTCGCGGGCGCGGTGGTCGTGACGACCCGTCCGCGCCCATGAGCACACTCTGCCACTGACGCCCGGTCACTCCCGAAGTCCCCCGGGGCCCGACGAAAAGCCCTTACAATACCAAGCAGTCGGTTTTGATCTCGTCGGACGATGCCTGGTGCTTCTGGAGCCGTTGGTGACCAAACAAGAGCGGGCCACCCGCACCCGCGACGCGCTGATCAGGTCGGCGGCCGGCGAGTTCGACCGGCACGGTTACGCCTCGGCCAGACTGTCCACGATCAGCGCGGCGGCGGGTGTGAGCCCCGGCGCGCTCCACTTCCACTTCGAGAACAAGGCGGCGGTCGCCGCCGCCGTCGAGCACGAGGCCTCCAGCAGGCTCCGCAGGACCGCCCGAATCGTGTACCGGCAGCGGTCCAACGCCCTGCAGAACCTCGCCGACACCTCCCACGCCCTGGCCCGGCTGCTCCGCGAGGACGTCGTCGTCCGGGCAGGGTTCCGGCTCAGCTGCTCCCGCAGCTGCCACACCGACCTGAACCTGCGCCAGGAATGGCAGGGCTGCGTCCTGCAGCGGCTCGCGGAGGCGGCCGACGAGGGACTCCTCGCCACCGGCGCCGGGCGTCAGCAGGACCTCACCCGTACGATCGTGGCCGCCACCGTCGGCCTTGAGGCCCTCTGCGGGGACAACGGCGAATGGCTCTCGGCCGAGACCGTCACCGGTCTGTGGCGGACCCTCCTGCCGATGCTCGCGAGCCCCGAGGCGCTCGCCGGCCTGGAACCGGCGGGCAGCGTGGGCGGCACGGGCAGCCCTGGCGGTACGGAGACCATGAGCGGCACCCCCGCCCGCGGCCCCGCCCGCCAACCCGTCGGCTGAGCCCGGCGCGTGCGGCGAGCGCCGCACGGGTCCCCGGCTCCGTTCAGGCGTCCGTGAGAAGTCCGTGGTACCAGGGCAGGTGGCGTGCGAACCCCTCGGTGAAGCCCGGCCCCGGGTCGCAGCCGAGCTCCCGCCAGGGGCGGCCGTCGGCGAACCAGTGGTCGGTGGCCAGCATGGCCAGGTGGTGCTGCGCGAAGGGGAGATCGGCGAGCAGCGCGCGGGCCTCCGCGAGGTCGACCGCCGGGCCCCGGGGCGTACCGGTCCGGTGGGTGAGCAGGCCTTCGGCCGCCGCGAGGAGTTCCCCGACCGGCACCGGCTCGGGGTGGTCGACGTAGTACGGACCCGGTTCGGTCGCGGGTGAGAGCGCCGCGCCCAGCAGGACACCCGCCAGGGTGTCCACATCGATCAGCGAGTGCAGCGAGGCTCCCCCGTCGAGCGGTCCGGGCAGCGCCGCGAGCAGCCGGACCAGGCCCGGCATCAGCTGCCGGTCGCCGGTGCCGTACACGAGGTGCGGTCGCAGGACGGTGCCGCCGGCGTCCATGACGTGCCGCTCCCCCGCCGCCCGGGTGCGGCTGGTCACGGAGCCCGGGGCGAGCGGCAGCGCGCCGGGGGCGGCGGCCCGGAAGGGGCCGCGGCCGTGCACCGACGCGGTGCTCAGGGCGACGATCCTGGTCACCCCGGCGCGTACGGCGACGTCGACGAGGGCCCGGGCGCCCTCGTCGTTGACCGTACGGGCCAGCTCCTCGTCGGCGCCGATCGCCGAGGCGCAGTGGATCAGTACGTCGATCCCCTCGCAGGCCCGGCGCAGAGATTCGGGGTCGCGAAGGTCGCCCGGGGCGGTTTCCGTCTCAGGGCCGGGCTTTTCCATCGGTCCAACCGGTTTGCCCGGCCCCGTCGATCGAGCCGGGTCCGCCGGTCCTGTCGGCCGGTTCGGGCCGGTGAGCGGGCGGCGGGCGAGCAGGCGCACGGTCGCGGGCTCCGCGTGCGCCGCCGCCGTGGCCGCCACCCGGCCGCCGATGAATCCGGTCGCGCCGGTGATCAGAATGCGAGGGCCCATCGTGCCGATCCGGTTCAGCCCGCCAGCCGGCTGCCGAGGCCGGCGCCGGCCACCGCCAGTTCCCGGGACGGGGAGGTGAGCATGCACTGGAAGACGGGGTGGCCGTCCTGGTGGCCGACGACCCGCACGGTGCTCTTCCCGGGGTCGGCGCCGGGCACGGCCTCGGTCTCGATCCAGCAGGGGGTGTCGAGCTCCGCGTACCGGGAGAAGGAGACGTCCATCACGGTGGGCAGGTATCCGCCGCCGCCGAGCGTGATCGCCGCCGCCTGCCGGGCGGCTTCGAGGAGGACCATGCCGGGCACGTGGTCGTTGGGGCGCCGGAAGAGGGTGCTGTGCTCGGTGTTGATCCGCAGCTGCCACTGGCCGGGGCGGGTGCCCGGGCCGAGGACGACGTCCTTGGCGTGTTCGCGGCCGACCAGCTCCGGCGCCGTCGCCGTGATCAGCGGGACGGGCCGGCCGAGCGCGGCCATCCGGTCGCCCCTGATCCTCCGGTACGCCGGAGCGGAGGTGCAGCGCGCCATGGCCCTGCCGATGCCGAGGAAGCGGCCGTCGCGGGTGAGGACCATGGTGGTGCGCAGGTCACGGAGACGGCCGCCGCGGCTGCAGAGGTCGGAGCAGATCACGTCGACGGTGACGTCCGAGGAGAGCCCGTCGACGGTGAGCGCCTCCGGATCGGTGTCGTAGGAGAGGCCCCACATGACGAACTGGTCGTCCACGGGTACCCCGAACTCCGCATGAGCGATCAGCATGGTGGTCTGGCGTATCGTCTCGGCCACCAGTACGGGGTCGTGCCGGTCGTCCGCCACCGGAGAGAAGAAGGGATGTGAGGCAGGCCAGCGCGCGGAGACGGAGAACCGGTTCTCCTTCAGCCGCGTCCACCCCGTGGGGATGATGTCCGCGGGATCCGCCCGGTGCACGAACTCCCCGGGGACGTGTGACGTCACTCCTCGACGGTTCTGATCCATGGATCCCCCTTGCAACCCCGCGCCCCCGGTGGCGGTGAGTCCGCCCGAATTAGAATACGTACAGCGCGGTTTTCTTTTCAATGCTTCACGTCACACGTTGAGCACAGACAGCGAGACAGCAGGAGGCGCCTTGGCGCAGCAAGCGCGTGCAATCCGTACCCGCCGGGTGATTCTCGAGTCGGCCGCGACGGTCTTCGCGGAGCGCGGCTACGAGCGCACCACCATCGGCGAGATCCTGGTGCGCGCCGGGGTGACCAAGGGAGCTCTCTATTTCCACTTCGCTTCCAAGGAAGACCTTGCCCTCGGCGTGCTCGACGCCCAGATGCTCGACGTGCCGCTCGCCCCGCAGGAGGTCAAGCTCCAGGAGCTGGCGGACCAGGCCTTCCTGCTGACCCATCGGCTGCAGGGCGACGCGCTGGTGCGGGCGAGCGTCGCCCTGGCGCTGGACAGCGGTGCCACCGGCGTCGACCGGGCCGCGCCCTTCCAGGCGTGGATCGACCAGGTCTCGGAGATCCTGATGGTCGCCAAGGCGCGGGGCGAACTGCTGGTCCATGTGAACGTGACGGACACGGCCGAGCTGTTCTCGGGGGCCTTCTCCGGGATCCAGGCCATGTCCCAGATCATGTGCGACCGCAACGACCTGGCTCATCGGGTCTCGGTCCTGCTCCAGCACTTCCTGCCGAGCATCTGCACCCCGGCTCTGCTGACCCGGCTCGACATGACCGAGAGCCGCGCCCGGCAGCTCGGCGCCGAGTACGACGCGAGCCGGCTGCGACGAGAAGAGGGAAGCCTCGCCGACACTCCGGGTTAAACAAAACCGACCGTCCGGTTGTCTGGAGTTCATCTCCCCTGAACCGCACGCCCGGAGCGCCCCGACGCGGAACAGCGTCGGGGCGCTCTGGCGTCATGGCACTGAGTGTGTTTTGCTGAGGGTACTCAGTGCCACAAGCGTCTAGGGGAGCTCCACATCATGGGCAAGGACTTCGACCTGTATCGGCCCTCCGAGGAGCACGACATGCTCCGGGAGTCGGTGCGTGCGCTGGCGGAGGCGAAGATCGTCCCGTTCGCGGCGGCGGT
>NZ_JBEOZK010000022.1:0-147637 GCF_040297565.1 Streptomyces sp. NPDC001728 | reverse complement strand
CGGAAGCTAAGCCTTTCAGCGCCGATGGTACTGCAGGGGGGACCCTGTGGGAGAGTAGGACGCCGCCGAACAATTTTTAGCCTCAACCCCCGGACTTTGTCCGGGGGTTGAGGCATTTTTGCGTTCTAAGCTGGGGCCATGCGCTACGACCTGGTCATCTTCGACAACGACGGTGTGCTCGTGGACAGCGAGCCGATTTCCAACACGCTGCTCGCCGGCTATCTGACAGAACTCGGGCACCCCACGACGTACGCGGAATCCGTACGCGACTACATGGGGTCCGCCATGCACCGGATTCACGACCTGGTCGAGGAGCGGAGCGGGCAGCGGCTGCCGGCGGAGTTCGACGAGACGTTCCACGGGCGGGTCTTCGCGGCATTCCGTGACGAGCTGGAGGCCGTGCCCGGGGCGGCGGACGTGGTGAAGCGGCTCGCCGAGGCCGGGGTTCCGTACTGTGTGGCCTCCTCCGGGAGTCACGAGCGGATCCGGGTAGGGCACCGGAAGACCGGGCTCGACGCCTGGTTCCGGGACGAGATCGTCTTCAGCGCCGAGGACGTCGGCCGCGGGAAGCCGGCGCCGGACCTCTTCCTGCACGCCGCCGCGCGGATGGGAGCGGCCCCCGAGCGCTGTGTGGTCGTCGAGGACAGCCTGCTCGGGGTACAGGCCGCACAGGCCGCCGGGATGGACGTGTACGGGTTCACCGCGATGACCCCCCAGGAGAAGCTGACCGGCGCGAACGGCCACTTCGGGACGATGGACGAGCTGCCGGCGATATTGGGGCTGTGATCGATCTACCCAGCGGTAAGTTCCGGCCGTACGCTTTGCCGCCATGACGGATGCGCGGTTGCGGCGTGGGCGAGGATCCCTGGCGGTCAGTTTCTTCGTGCAGGGGGTGACGTTCGCGCTGCTCGTCACCCGAATACCGGCGCTCCAGGACCAGTACGGGATCTCTGACGGGCTGTTGCCGGCCTTCCTGGCCGCTGTGCCGATCCTGGCGGGTGTGGCCAGTGTGGTGACCGAGAAGGTCGTCGCCAGGGTGGGGCCCGCCGTGGTACTGCGGTGGGCCCAGCCGTTCGTGCTGCTGGCCCTGCTCTCCGTGGGTTTGGGGTCGGAGCTCTGGCACGCGGCCGTGGTCCTGGGGCTCTTCGGACTGGCCGTGGGTTCCCTCGACGCCTCCATGAACATGCTGGGGGTGAGCCTCCAGCGCGCGTACGGCCGGAGCATCATGCTCGGCTTCCACGCCTCGTACAGCCTGGGCGGGATCGCGGGGGCCTCGCTGGCCTGGGTGGGGGCGCACTGGCAGCAGTCGCTGTTCGAGTCCTATCTCCCGGTGGTGGTGCTGCTGCTGCCCGTCGTAGTCGTCGGGAGCCGGTGGTACGTCGCCGGCGGTGCCGGGCCCGAGGGGGCCTCGGCGGCGGAGGAGGGCAAGGGCAACGGTGTCGTCTTCAAGCTGCTGCTGCCGCTCTGCCTCGTGATGACCTTCGCCTACATCGGGGACTCCACCGTCTCCAACTGGAGTGCCAAGTACCTGCAGGACGTGCTCGGCAGCTCGGAGGAGCTGGCGACCGTGCCGTACAACGCGTACATGGTGACGACCCTCCTCGGGCGGACCGTCGGGGACTTCGGGGTGCGGCGGCTCGGGGCCGTGGTGGTCGTGCGGGCCGGCTCGGTGCTCGCGGCGCTGGGCTTCGCGGTGGTGGCGGTGTCGCCCGGAGCCTGGGCGGGGATCGCCGGGTTCACGGTGCTCGGACTGGGGCTGAGCGTGATCGTGCCGCAGACCTTCGCGGCGGCCGGACGGTTGTTCCCGGGGGCCAGCGACGCGGCGGTGGCGCGGCTCAACGTCTTCAACTACGTCGGTTTCCTCATCGGGGCGCCCCTGGTGGGGGCTCTCGGGGACGGGTGGAGCTACCGGTGGGCGATGCTGGTGCCGATGGTGCTCGTCCTGGTGACGGTGGTGTACGCCACGTCGTTCGGTTCGCGAGAGGCCCGATACGGTGGCGAGCATGAGCAGCCGCGCACTGTTGATGTGGGATGAAGCCGTCACGCGGTACGACTTCGGGTCCGAGCACCCGATGGACCCGGTACGGCTCGCGCTGACGATGGCGCTGGTGCGGGCCTACGGGCTCGACCGGGCGGTCGACGTGGTGGCGGCGAAGCCGGCGGGGGACTCGACGCTGCGGCTCGTCCACCGCGAGGACTACGTGGACGCGGTGCGGGCGGCCTCGGCGGACCCGCGCCACGCCGACCAGGCGTACGGGCTCGGCACGGTCGACGATCCGGCGTTCACCGGGATGCACGAGGTGTCGGCGCTGATCGCCGGGCAGTCGGTGGGGGCCGCGGAGGCGATCTGGCGCGGGGAGGCCGAGCACGCGGTGAACTTCGCGGGCGGGCTGCACCACGCGATGCCGGGGGCCGCATCGGGCTTCTGCATCTACAACGACGCCGCGCTGGCCATCGCCCGGCTGCTCGAACTGGGCGCGGAGCGGGTGGCGTACGTGGATGTGGACGTGCACCACGGCGACGGGGTGCAGGCGGCGTTCTGGGAGGACCCGCGGGTGCTGACCGTCTCGCTGCACGAGCACCCGCGGACGCTGTTCCCGCAGACCGGGTGGCCGGAGGAGACAGGCGCGGCCGGGCCCGGCGAGGGCGGGGCCGTGAACGTGGCGCTGCCGGCGGGGACGGCCGACGCGGGGTGGCTGCGGGCCTTCCACGCGGTGGTGCCGGAGCTGATCGCGGACTTCCGGCCGCAGGTGCTCGTCACCCAGCACGGGGCGGACACGCACTTCGAGGACCCGCTCGCGCACCTGGCGGTGTCGCTCGACGCGCAGCGGGCGGTGCAGGAGGCCTGTCACGACCTGGCCCACGAGTACGCGCAGGGACGCTGGCTGGCGCTCGGCGGCGGTGGGTACGCGGTGGTGGACGTCGTACCGCGATCGTGGACGCATCTGGTGGGGATCGCGGCGCACGCTCCGGTGGATCCGGAGTCGGTGATCCCGCCGTCCTGGCGGGACGAGGCGTACGCGCGGACGCGGCAGCCGGGTCCGGCGCGGATGACGGACGGGCGGTGGCCGCCGGCGGGCCTCCGGGACTGGGCCGACGGGTACGACCCGGCGGACCGGCTGGACCAGGCCGTGCTCGCGACGCGCAAGGCGGCCTTCCCGCTGCGGGGGCTGCTCGCCTGACCCCGGGGGCGTAGCCCTGGAACGTTCTGGTGGGCGTTACGCCGACCGTGCGGTGTCCGGGAGGTTTGGACTCCTCGGAACGGGTGTTCCGGCAGCATCGGTGGGGTGTTGAGTACCGGGGCGCTGCGGGCGCATCTGTTGGCGGCGGGGTTGGCGGGAACGGTCGCGACGTCGCGGGAGGAGAACCTGCGGAGCTATCGGCTCTTCGCGGCGCGTGATCCACGGGTGCTGCTGGGGCTCGATCCCGCGTGGGGGTGGGGCGAGGCGGATCTGTTGCGGCTGATGGCCGACAAGTGCGGGGTGTCGGGGGACCCGACGCACCGGTCCGGGCTCGACGTCATCGATCCCGAGCGGACGCTGAGGGGGCTGGACGCCTTCGCCGAGCGGCTGGGGGCGGCGGCGGCGCGACGGGTTCCGGTGCTCCTCGGGACCGGGCATCCGCATCGACTCCTCGGTTTCTACGTCGCTCTCGCAGACGCCTTGTCGGCGGCGGGATGTCCTGTCCTCACACCGGCGCAGGGGAGATGTGTCGACATAACGACCCGGTTCGGCGTACGCACGCACCTCCTCGACTACGTACGGGGGGTCGCGTTGGTGCGAGAGCCGGGACCGTCGGGGGGAGGGCGTGAACCGGGGGCGCACTCCCATTCGCCGCTGCCGGTCAGAGCCGCCCTGGAGAGCGCGGCCGAGTGCGGCGGGCCACTGCCGGAACTCGTGGTGGGGGACCACGGATGGGTCTGCGGGGCAGGTCAGCTGGGTATCGAGGCCATCGGGCTCGCCGATACGGACGATCCGGCGCTGTTCGTCGGTGAGGCGGAGGGGCAGGTGTCGGTGGCCGTTCCGCTGGACGACGGCGTGCGCCCCGACCACTACCGGCCGTTGACTCGCTATGTACTCAATCGAGCGTGTCTGTCACGGTAAACGGCCGATGGCAGCTCCTCTTCCCCACTCGTACCACCCGCCCCTAGTCTGGAGAGTGAGCGCTCGGCGACGAAGAGTCACCGGAGGGGAAGCCGGTGGGCGTCGCGGCGGAAGGTACAGGTGGGTCATGGCTGCTGGCGAGCGACCTCTCAACGAGGTCAAGTTTCTGACCGTGGCGGAAGTCGCCTCGGTGATGCGCGTGTCCAAGATGACCGTGTACCGCTTGGTGCACAGCGGTCATCTGCCGGCGATCCGGGTGGGCAGGTCCTTCCGGGTGCCGGAACAGGCGGTTCACGAGTACCTGCGGGAGTCCTTCGTGGGGGTGGGGACCGCGTAGCGCGAGCGCGGCGACAACGTCGGGAAAGCTCCGTATGTCCCTCGGATTACAAGCGGGGTGCTCGGGACGGTAGGCTAGGCCGACGTAGGTCGTGTGGGCCCAGACGCCCCGCACCGATTCCCGCCGGGAGGCGGGGATGTTCCGAGAAGTGAGCGAGGGTAGTCGTGGGCTCTGTTATCAAGAAGCGGCGTAAGCGGATGGCCAAGAAGAAGCACCGCAAGCTGCTCAAGCGCACGCGCGTTCAGCGTCGCAACAAGAAGTAAGCGACAGCTGCACCGCAGCGTTTCGTGCGTAAGACGTGGCCCTTCACCGTTCGCGGTGGAGGGCCACGTTTCATTGCGCGGAAACCCTGAGGCGCTACGGTGGCGGACAACGGAAGACGGACGGAAGGCGCTGATCTTGGGCAAGGTCGTGCTCGTCACCGGTGCGGCCCGGCACCTCGGGGGCCGCTTCGTACGGCGGATCCAGCGGGACCCGGAAGTGGAGCGGGTGATCGCGGTGGACGCGGTCGACCCGGCGCACCAGCTCGGCGCCGCCGAGTTCGTACGGGCGGACATCCGCCGGCCTGAGATCGCCAAGGTTCTCGCCGCGCACGACGTCGACACCGTGGTCCATCTGGACGTGACGGGTACGGCCATCGGCGGCGGCGGCCGTACGTCGGTCAAGGAGACCAACGTCATCGGCACGATGCAGCTGCTCGGTGCCTGCCAGAAGTCGCCGCGGATCAGCCGGCTCGTCATCAAGTCCAGTACGAGCGTCTACGGCTCCGCGCCCCGCGACCCGGCCGTCTTCACCGAGACGACACCGGCGAAGTCGCTGCCCAGCGGGGGCTTCGCGAAGGACGCGGTCGAGGTCGAGGGGTACGTACGGGGCTTCGCCCGGCGGCGCCCGGACGTGGCCGTGTGCGTGCTGCGGTTCGCGAACATCCTCGGGCCCCGGATCGACTCCCCGCTGTCCGAGTACCTGGCGCTGCCGGTCCTGCCGACCGTCCTGGGCTACGACCCCCGGCTCCAGTTCGTCCACGAGGACGACGTCATCGACGTGCTGCGCCTGGGCGCGCACGAGCCGCGCAGGGCCACCCAGAACAGCGGCACCTTCAACGTGGCCGGCGACGGGGTGCTCCTGCTGTCCCAGTGCGCGCGGCGGCTCGGCCGGCCGACGGTTCCGGTGCTGCTGCCCGCGGTCACCTGGGTGGGGACGGCGCTGCGCACCGTCGGGATCACCGATTTCGCGCCCGAGCAGATCCGGCTGCTCACGCACGGCAGGGTCGTCTCGACGGTCCAGACGCGTGAGGTCCTCGGGTTCACACCGCGCTACACGACGGCGGAGGCCCTCGCCGACTTCGTGAGGGGCCGGGGGCCGGGGCTGCTGCCGCCGGAGATGCTCGCGGGGGCGGTGGACCGGATCGCGGGGCGGCTCGGCTCGTCGGCCGCGCGGCCGACCGGCTCCGCAGCGCCCGCGTCGCCCGTACCTTCTGTTCACCCTGTTCACGACGGCGCCTGAGGAGACCGGACAGCGATGGCGGACGCCAAGGTCATTCCGTTCGACGACGACCGGTCGCGGGCCCGGAGACGGCCCGCGCGTGCCGGCGGCGAGGCGGCGGCCGTACGGGCCCTGCCGGGGCCTCAGGGGCCCCTGGAGCCCGAGGAGGGCCGGGAGGGCATCCGCGGCGCCGGGGCCGGTACGGAGGCGGGCGAGACGCGTGGGACGGGCGAGGTGAGCGGTGCCGTGGTAGGTGCGTCCGACGGGAGTTCCGGGGCAGGAGTGCGGGCCGGTGCCGGAAGCTGGGAGCGGCGGCTTGCCGGTGGGCTCTCGTTCCTGCGGCGGCGGATCACCGGGGAGTACGAGGTCGACGAGTTCGGCTACGACGAGGAGCTCACCGACCAGGTCCTGCTGTCGCTGCTCCGCCCGCTGTACGAGAAGTACTTCCGGGTCGAGGTGAAGGGCGTCGAGAACATCCCCGCCGAGGGCGGGGCGCTGATCGTCGCCAACCACTCGGGGACCCTGCCGCTGGACGGGCTGATGATGCAGGTCGCCGTCCACGACCGGCATCCGGCCGGGAGGCATCTGCGGCTGCTCGCCGCGGATCTGGTCTTCGTCCTGCCGGTCGTGAACGAGCTGGCCCGCAAGGCGGGGCACACGCTGGCCTGCGCGGAGGACGCGGAGCGGCTGCTGCGGGCGGGCGAGATCGTCGGGGTGATGCCGGAGGGCTTCAAGGGGATCGGGAAGCCCTTCGGGGAGCGGTACAAGCTCCAGCGCTTCGGCCGGGGCGGGTTCGTGTCGACGGCGCTGCGGGCCGGGGTGCCGATCGTGCCCTGCTCGATCGTCGGGGCCGAGGAGATCTACCCGATGGTCGGGAACGCCAAGACCCTGGCGCGGGTGCTCGGCTTCCCGTACTTCCCGCTGACCCCGACCTTCCCGTGGCTCGGGCCGCTGGGGGCGGTGCCGCTGCCGACGAAGTGGACGATCCAGTTCGGCGAGCCGATCCCGACGGACTCCTACGCGCCGGAGGCGGCGGAGGACCCGATGCTGATGTTCAACCTGACGGATCAGGTGCGGGAGCAGATCCAGCACACGCTGTACAAGCTGCTGGTGCAGCGGCGGTCGGTGTTCTTCTGACCGCGTCCGTGTCCGGGCATGGAAGAAGGGGCGCCCCCCGTCCGTGGGGGCGCCCCTTCTCCTTGCTAGCGAGCGTCCTCGCTGTCGATGCCGAGGCCTGGTAGCAGGCCCGGCAGGAGTGGCGGAAGGGTCACGTCCGGTACGCCGGGCGGCGTCTGGCCGCCCGGGGGTGCCGTCGGTACGCCGGACGGGGAGGGCTTGAGCAGTCCGCCGGTGTTGCCGCCGAGCAGTCCGTCGTCCTCCGGGGAGCCGGTGCCGCTGTCCGTGCTCGGGCTGGTGCCCGTGCTGGGGCCGGACGGGCGGGGCGGCGCGGAGTGGCTGCCGGCCGGAGGGGTCTCCTGGCCGGACGGCGGACGCTGGGCGTCCGTCTCCTGGGGACCCTTGGGCGTGCTGGTCCTGCCGCTGGGGCTCTCGGAGCCGACCGCTCCCTTCTCCGGGGTGCGGGGAAGGACCGACTGCAGCGGCTCGACCTCTTCGTCTATGGCGTCAAAGACGTTCGTCACCTCGCTGCCGACATCCGCCAGTTGGACGGGGAGCCGGTCGCGGATGCCGTTCCAGGTGCCCCGGTGGGCCTGCGCGAAGGAGTTGAGCCGGGCCATCGGCCCGATCTCCCCGTCGCGGTCGTACGCCTGGCGGAGCAGGCGGTGGCCCTCGCTTGCGTCGTGCTGCATTCCGCCCAGGACGCGACGGATCTCGGTGAGGGACTCGTGGTCGAGGTCGCCGATGCGGCCCCGCTCCATGAGCCGACGCGCCTCGCTGAGCCGGGTGGACGCCTGGTCGAGGTAGATGCCGCCGCGGTCCGCGTCGTCGTCCGCCATTCCCAGTTTGATGTCCTCCATGCCTCGCTTGAGCCCGTAGAGCGAGTCACCGGGAAGCGCGTCGGAGCTGGCAGCGGCCACTCCGCCGAAGGCGCCCGCGGCCACACCGACCGTGAGCCCGCCGGCGGCGAGGCCCTTGGTCCAGCGGGAGCGGGGGCGCAGTTTCCGCAGCGGGGAGGCCCGATGGCTTCCCTTGCCGCCCGCGGCCCGCTGTTCCGGCACCGTAGGGCCTGCGGCCGCGCTCCCTTCCATGAGCATCGCTTCCATGGCGGCGACGAGCTGCGCTCGCTGCACCACCTTGACCTCGGGGTCCAGCTGCGGCTTCGGCAGTTCGCCGAGACCGTTCGCCAAGGCCAACAGCCGTCCCTGCTCGGCAGGTTCGGCCGGGGCCTCGGGCTGCTCGGTCGCAGCGCCCTCGGCTTCCCGGTCCTCCAGGGCCTGGGCGAAGGCGTTCGCCCGCCGGTGCGCCGATACGTTCGCGATCACTGGCGGCACCTCCTCTCGTCATGACGGTCGACTCCCCGGGGTGTCCGGAAGGTTGCACACCTTGAGCGCATCCACACGAACGAGTGAGTGGCTGCGGACATGGCGTGTCCACAGGGAGCCTGCATCCCGCACAACGAGCGGCGCGGCACTTGGGTTACGCGCGAAAGATGATCGGACCAGTGCGTCATCGAGGCGTCACCGACTGTGAGTTGGGCGGGGGTCGTGGGGAAGTGGGGGGAAAGGTGGTGGCGAGAGCGCGGACCGGCGTCCGGGGGCGCGTGTGGGGGGCGCGTACCGGTCAGCGGGCGTCGTCCGGGAGGAGTCGGGCCAGGGTGCGTACGGCCCGGTACTGGAGGGTCTTGATCGCTCCCTCGTTCTTCCCCATGACGCGGGCGGTCTCGGCGACCGAGAGGCCTTGGAGGAAGCGCAGGGTCACGCACTCCTGCTGCTGGGGGTTGAGGCGGCGGACCGCGTCGAGGAGGGCGGCGTTGGAGAGGGACTCCAGGACGGAGTCCTCCGGGCTGCGCTCTACCTCGTTGGCGTCGAGCATTTCGCCGGTGGTGACTTCCAGGCGGAAGCGGCTGGACTTGAAGTGGTCGGCGACCAGGTTCCTGGCGATGGTGACGAGCCAGGCGCCGAAGTCGCGGCCCTGCCAGGTGAAGGTGGAGATCCGGCGCAGGGCGCGCAGGAACGTCTCGCTGGTGAGGTCCTCCGCCGTCGCCTTCCCGCCGACGCGGTAGTAGATGTAGCGGTAGACCGTGTCGCTGTACTGGTCGTAGAGGCGGCCGAAGGCTTCGGCCTCGCCCGCCTGGGCGCGCTCGACCAGATCCATCATCCGGGCGCTGTCGCTGTCGGCGGTCGGGCGTCGTGCGGTGGTCGAGGTTCCGGAGCGGGCACCCCGTCTGCCCACGGCGGCCCCGCCGTCGGCCAGGGCATAGCAAGGGCCGGCGGGTGCCGGTGCGGCGAAGGCGAAGGCGGGGACAGGGCCGGCGTACGCGGTGGGGACGAAGCCGCGCAAGTGGTCGAGGACCGTTGCGCGCAGCGTAGCCAGGCCCGAGGTGTCAACCCCGACGTGTGGGTACACGGGACTCCCAGAGGCAGAGCTTCCATCACGTGCAGTGCGGGACCGTTCACTCGTCGTGGCGACGCGAGGGTCCTTTGTGCGTCTGAGGAGAATAACGCTTCGTACAGGCAGCGCTACACCCAGTTGCTCAAATCACCGGTTACGTCTGTTCCGTTACTGCTTGCAGTCGGATCTCCTCGCAATTCGTGACCAGTTGTTGATCGGTTTGCTTTCGAGTCTGACTGCGCAGGAGATGCGTTGTGCTCAAGTCCGGGACGCGTGAGTGATCGGGGCCGCTGCGGGGTAAGGAGCCCGAATTGCCTGGTGGTCGACGTGTGCGGTGCTGTTCGACCACGGATGGGTGAGGGCACCTGGTCCGGGGTTGTCGCAGATGATCGCAGCCGAAACGTATCGGCAGATCGATGGCGCGCCGGGGGCGTCAGTGGCGGCGGCGGTGCAGCGCCACCGCGGCGGCCGTGCCGCCGGCGATCGCGCCGAGTCCCGCGGCGGCGGGGATGCCGACCTTGGCGGCCTTGCGGCCGGTCCGGTAGTCGCGCAGCCGCCAGTCCCGGTCCTTCGCGTGCTTGCGGAGCTTGGCGTCCGGGTTGATCGCGTACGGGTGCCCGACCAGCGACAGCATCGGGATGTCGTTGTGCGAGTCGCTGTACGCGGCGCAGCGGCCGAGGTCGAGACCCTCGGCGCCGGCCAGGGCCCGTACCGCCTCGGCCTTCGCGGGGCCGTGCAGGGGCTCGCCGACCAGCCGGCCCGTGTAGACGCCGTCGACCGACTCGGCGACCGTGCCGAGCGCGCCGGTCAGGCCGAGCCGCCGGGCGATGATCGTGGCCGTCTCGACCGGGGCGGCCGTGACCAGCCAGACCTTCTGGCCCGCGTCCAGGTGCGCCTGGGCGAGACCGCGGGTGCCGGGCCAGATGCGGTCGGCCATGTACTCGTCGTAGATCTCCTCGCCGATCGACATCAGTTCGGAGACGCGGTGGCCCTTGACGATGGACAGGGCGCTGTCGCGGGCGTCCTGCATGTGCTCGGGGTCCTCGACGCCGGCCAGCCGGAACCAGGCCTGCTGCCAGGCGAAGCGGGCGAGTTCGCGGCGCTGGAAGAACTTCCGCTTGTACAGGCCGCGGCCGAAGTGGAAGATCGCGGCGCCCTGCATCACGGTGTTGTCGAGGTCGAAGAAGGCGGCAGCCCGTACGTCGCCGACGACCGGGAACTCGGGCTCTGCGGGTGTCTCGGCCTCGGTCGCGGTGGCCGCGGCCTCCTCCCGCTCCCGTTCCAGCTGGAGCGAGGACTTGCGCGCTGCCTCGGCAGCGGCCTCGCCTGCGAGGACGCTGCGCGCGGTGGCGGAGCGCCTACGGGGGGTGAGCCATCCCAGAGCGGCCATGTCGTGAGCATAACCAGTCTGTTCGGTACTTCCCGACTTGTGACGATGCCAGCGCGTGAACACTGCGGGGCTCCCCTGTGGATCGGGACAGAATGGGCGTCATGTTCGGACGTACGAAGAAGAAGGACGCCGGGTCGCGGACCGTGACGCTGATCGGCAAGCCGGGATGCCACCTCTGCGACGACGCCCGCGCGGTCGTCGAGGCCGTCTGCGCGGAGACCGGGGCACGCTGGGAGGAGAAGGACATCACCGAGGACGAGGAGCTCCACCGGGCCTACTGGGAGCAGATTCCCGTCGTCCTGGTCGACGGCGAGCAGCACACCTTCTGGCGCGTGGACGCGGGGCGGCTCCGGCGCGAACTGGGTGTGTGACCGAAAGACGGTTACCATCATGGACGTTTTGTTGGGTTTCGGGGGCGGCATCGTGAGGAGAGTGTGCGGCTTTGCCCCCTTCGGGTTCTCAACGCGCTGACGGGCTCCGCGGTTCCACGACGATGCGAACCAGCCGCGTGACCCCGGTCACTTTGGGCAGACAAAACGGACACCATCTTTGTGCACGCGTTCACAAAGACATAGCCTGCATTCGACGGGGCGGTCTTGGGACATATGGCCGCCTGCAGCCCCGCTCATCCCGCAGGAGCACCGTGGCAACTGGCCGAACTCACCGACCGGCGACCCGTAGCCGAGGAATTCCCGAGGCCACCGTCGCCCGGCTTCCGCTGTATCTCCGCGCACTCACCGCGCTCTCGGAGCGCTCCGTACCCACGGTCTCCTCCGAGGAGCTCGCGGCGGCGGCGGGGGTCAACTCCGCGAAGCTGCGCAAGGACTTCAGCTACCTCGGCTCCTACGGCACCCGCGGGGTCGGCTACGACGTCGAGTACCTCGTCTACCAGATCTCCCGTGAGCTGGGCCTCACGCAGGACTGGCCGGTCGTCATCGTCGGCATCGGTAACCTCGGCGCCGCGCTCGCCGGCTACGGCGGCTTCGCCTCCCGCGGCTTCCGCGTGGCCGCGCTGATCGACGCCGACCCCGCCATGACCGGCAGGCCGGTCGCCGGGATCCCCGTTCAGCACAGCGACGACCTCGAGAAGATCATCGAGCAGGACGGCGTCTCCATCGGCGTCATCGCGACCCCGGCCGGCGTCGCCCAGCAGGTCTGCGACCGGCTGGTGGCCGCCGGAGTCACCTCCATCCTGAACTTCGCCCCGACCGTGCTCTCCGTGCCCGACGGCGTGGACGTGCGCAAGGTCGACCTCTCCATCGAGCTGCAGATCCTCGCCTTCCACGAGCAGCGGAAGGCCGGCGAGGAGTCGAACGCCGAGAACGCCGAGAACACCGCGAACACCGAGAGCCCGGCCACCGGCGCGGAGGCGGAGCCCGCCCCTGCCGCCGCGCCGCCGGCCCCCCGTGGCACCGCGGGCGGCAGCCGCAAGGGACCCGACGGGGACATCCCCGCCGTGATGCCGGCATGAGCCTCCTCGTCGTCGGTCTCAGCCACCGCAGCGCCCCCGTCTCCCTCCTGGAGCGGGCCGCCCTCGCGGCGGACACCCAGGCCAAGCTGCTCCAGGACACCCTCGCCGCCGAACCGGCCGCCGAGGGCACCGTCCTGGCCACCTGCAACCGCATCGAGCTGTACGCCGACGTGGACAAGTTCCACGCCGGTGTCGCCGAGCTGTCCACGCTCCTCGCCCAGCACAGCGGCGTCGGCCTGGACGAGCTCACCCCGTATCTCTACGTGCACTACGAGGACCGGGCCGTCCACCACCTCTTCTCGGTGGCCTGCGGGCTCGACTCCATGGTCGTCGGCGAGGGCCAGATCCTCGGCCAGATCAAGGACGCCCTCGCCCGCGGGCAGGAGCTGCACACCGCGGGCCGCCTCCTCAACGACCTGTTCCAGCAGGCCCTGAGGGTCGGCAAGCGCGCGCACAGCGAGACCGGGATCGACCGGGCCGGGCAGTCGCTCGTCACCTTCGGCCTGGAACAGCTGGCCGACGGCACCGACGTCGACACCTGGGCCAAGGGCAAGAAGGCGCTCGTCATCGGCGCCGGCTCGATGTCCTCGCTCGCCGCCGCGACGCTCGCGCGCTCCGGCGTCTCCGAGATCGTCGTCGCCAACCGCACCCTGGCCCGCGCCGAGCGACTCGCGCAGATCCTGAACGAGGCCGGGGGCACGGGTGTCACCGCGCACGCGGTCGAGATGGTTGCCGTCGGCGACGAACTGACACGTGCCGACGTCGTCGTCTCCTGCACCGGCGCCACCGGACTCGTCCTCACCGGCGAGGACGTCGAGACCGCCGTACGGGGCCGCCGTACCCCGCTCGCCCTGCTCGACCTCGCCATGCCCCGCGACATCGACGCCGCCGCCCACCGGGTCCCCGGAGTCCGGCTCGTCGACATCGAGTCGCTCGCCGAGGCCTCCGCCGACGCCCCCATGGCCGCCGACGTCGACCAGGTCCGCGGCATCGTCTCCGACGAGGTGGCCGCCTTCGGCGCCGCCCAGCGCGCCGCCCACATCACCCCCACCGTCGTCGCCCTGCGCACCATGGCCGCCGACGTGGTGGCCGGCGAGGTCGCCCGGCTGGAGGGCCGGCTGCCCGACCTCGACGAGAAGCAGCGCGCCGAGATCACCCAGACCGTGCGCCGGGTGGTCGACAAGCTCCTGCACGCGCCGACCGTGCGGGTCAAGCAGCTGGCCAGCGAGCCCGGCGGCGCCGGGTACGCGGACGCGCTGCGGACACTCTTCGACCTCGACCCGGAGACGGTGGCTTCTGTCAGCCGGGCCGACCTGAATGACGCCGACGTCAAGAACCGAGGGCGAGTATGACCGAGAGGGCACTGAGGCTCGGGACCAGGCGCAGCAAGCTCGCCATGGCCCAGTCCGGGCACGTGGCCGACGCCGTCCGGCGGCTGACCGGCCGGCCCGTCGAGCTCGTGGAGATCACGACGTACGGGGACACCTCCCGGGAGCACCTCGCGCAGATCGGCGGCACCGGCGTCTTCGTCGCCGCGCTGCGTGACGCGCTGCTCGCCGGCGAGGTGGACTTCGCCGTCCACTCCCTGAAGGACCTGCCGACCGCCCAGCACCCCGACCTGGTGCTGGCCGCGATCCCGCAGCGCGAGGACCCGCGCGACGTACTGATCGCCTGCGACGGACTGACGCTCGACCGGCTGCCCCAGGGCGCCCGGGTCGGCACCGGCTCGCCGCGCCGCATGGCCCAGCTCCACGCGTACGCGCGCAGCCACGGCCTGGAGCTCACCTGCGTCCCGATCCGGGGGAACATCGACACCCGGGTCGGCTATGTGCGCAGCGGTGAGCTGGACGCCGTGGTCCTCGCCGCGGCCGGCCTCAACCGCATCGGCCGTACGGAGGAGCTCACCGGCTCCCTGTCGCTCGACCACCTGTCGGTCGACTCCGTGCTGCCCGCCCCCGGCCAGGGGGCCCTGGCGATCGAGTGCCCGGCGTCTGACGCCGAGCTCGTCGCCACGCTCGCCGCGCTCGACGACCCGCACACGCGGGCCGCCGTGACCGCCGAGCGATCCCTGCTCGCCGCCCTGGAGGCCGGCTGCTCCGCACCTGTGGGTGCGCTGGCCGACCTGCTGGCCGACGACCCCGGTCACGGGCAGGTTGTCACCGAGATGCGCCTGCGCGGCGTCGTCGGCACCACCGACGGCTCGACGCTGGTGCAGCTGTCCACCACCGGACCCGTACCCACCTCGCACGACGAGGCCATGGCGCTCGGACGCGAACTCGCGGACGAGATGCTCGCCAAGGGTGCGGCCGGTCTTATGGGGGAGCGAGCACTTTGAACCCCACCAGCCCGACCACCAGCCCGCTGTCCCCGGCCTTCGCGGGCCATGGGCACGTCACATTCCTCGGTGCAGGCCCGGGTGACCCCGGACTCCTGACCCTCAGGGCCGTCGAGGCCCTCGCCGGAGCGGATGTCCTGATCGCCGAGCCGGAGGTCCTCGACGTCGTTCGCGGCCATGCGCGGGTGGGGGTGAGCACGCCTGAGCTGACGGTTGTTGACGAGGCGTCAACAACCGCCGGGGTCCCCGTGTTGAGGGATGCGGCCAATCTTGTCATGGAGGCCGCGAGGGGCGGCAGGCGGGTCGTTCGTGCGGTGACCGGCGACCCCGGCCTCGACGGGAACGCGGGGGCCGAGATGCTCGCCTGCGCCGCCGAGGGCATTCCCTTCGAGGTCGTGCCCGGTGTGGCCACGGCCGTCGGCGTCCCGGCGTACGCCGGTGTCCCGCTGCGCGACGCGCAGGGCACGGACGTGCGCTTCGTCGACGCCCGTACCGCCGACGAGCGGTGCTGGACCGAGGTCGGTGCCTCCGACGGCACCGTCGTCGTCTCCACGTCCCTGGATTCGGTCGCCGCGGCGGCCGGTGAGCTGGTGGCGGCTGGCCGTAAGCCGGACACCCCGCTCACCGTCACCATCGCCGGTACGACCACCCGGCAGCGGACCTGGAACGCCACGCTCGGCACGATCGCCCAGGTCTTCAAGCAGGGCAAGATCCTCCCCTCGCCCGAGGGCCACCGGCCGGTCATAGCCGTGGTCGGCGAGCGCAGCGCCCCGGCGCAGCGGGACCAGCTGTCGTGGTTCGAGTCGAAGCCGCTCTTCGGGTGGCGGGTGCTCGTGCCGCGTACCAAGGAGCAGTCCGCGTCGCTCTCCGACCAGCTGCGTTCGTACGGCGCGGTGCCGCACGAGGTGCCGACCATCGCCGTCGAGCCGCCGCGCACCCCGCAGCAGATGGAGCGGGCCGTCAAGGGCCTGGTCACCGGGCGCTACGAGTGGATCGCGTTCACCTCGGTCAACGCGGTCAAGGCGGTGCGGGAGAAGTTCGAGGAGTACGGGCTCGACGCGCGTGCCTTCGCCGGGATCAAGGTCGCCGCGGTGGGCGAGCAGACGGCCGCCGCGCTGGTCGACTTCGGTGTGAAGCCGGACCTGGTGCCCAGCGGTGAGCAGTCGGCCGCCGGTCTCCTGGAGGACTGGCCGCCGTACGACCCGGTCTTCGACCCGATCGACCGCGTCTTCCTGCCGCGGGCCGACATCGCGACCGAGACGCTGGTCGCGGGCCTCATCGAGCTCGGGTGGGAGGTCGACGACGTCACCGCGTACCGGACCGTACGGGCTTCGCCGCCGCCGGCGGACACCCGGGAGGCGATCAAGGGCGGCGGCTTCGACGCCGTGCTCTTCACCTCGTCCTCGACGGTGCGGAACCTGGTGGGCATCGCCGGGAAGCCGCACAACGTGACCGTCATCGCCTGCATCGGTCCCGCCACGGCCAAGACGGCCGAGGAGCACGGGCTGCGGGTGGACGTGCTGTCGCCCGAGCCTTCGGTGCACAAGCTCGCCGAGGCGCTCGCGGACTTCGGGCTGCGGCGCCGGGAGTCGGCCCTCGAGGCGGGCGATCCGGTGACGCGGCCGAGCGAGCGGCGGCCGGGGGCGCGGAGGCGTCGTACGACATAGCGGCGCGGTGCCGTCGGACGTGGCGGCGCGGTGTGCTTCGAGGGGCGGGACCTTTTACGGGTCCCGCCCTTCTGCGTGTACGGGGCGGGGGGACGGGGCCGAGTGACGGGGCGGCAACACCGTGTCGGTAAAACCACTGTTTGTTCGGGCGTAGCCTCGGGCCTATGAACTCGTACGGATCTTTTCCCGGGGCGCGGCCGCGGCGGCTGCGGACGACGCCCGCCATGCGGCGGATGGTGGCCGAGACGCGGCTGCATCCCGCCGATCTGATCCTCCCCGCGTTCGTGCGCGAGGGGATCACCGAGCCCGTGCCGATCCAGGCCATGCCCGGAGTCGTCCAGCACAGCCGCGACACCCTGCGGAAGGCCGCGGTGGAGGCGCTGGAGGCCGGCGTCTCCGGGATCATGCTCTTCGGCGTGCCCGAGGACGCGAAGAAGGATGCCGCGGGCACCGCGGGCACGGACCCCGAGGGGATCCTCCAGGTCGCGATCCGCGATGTGCGGGCCGAGGTCGGCGACGAGCTGGTCATCATGTCGGACCTGTGCCTCGACGAGTACACCGACCACGGGCACTGCGGAGTCCTGGACGCCGAGGGCCGCGTCGACAACGACGCCACTCTGGAGCGTTACGCCGAGATGGCGCAGGTCCAGGCCGACGCGGGCGCCCATGTCGTCGGCCCCTCCGGGATGATGGACGGCCAGGTCGGCGTGATCCGCGACGCCCTGGACACCATCGACAAGGAGGACGTGTCGATCCTCGCGTACACCGCGAAGTACTCCTCCGCCTTCTACGGCCCCTTCCGCGAGGCCGTCGGGTCCTCCCTCGAGGGCGACCGCAAGACCTACCAGCAGGACCCCGCGAACCTCCGCGAGTCGATGCGCGAGCTGGCGCTCGACCTGGAGGAGGGCGCCGACATGGTCATGGTGAAGCCCGCCGGGCCCTACCTGGACGTGCTCGCGAAGGTCGCCGCTTCGGTGGACGTGCCCGTCGCCGCGTACCAGATCAGCGGTGAGTACGCGATGGTCGAGGCCGCCGCCGAGAAGGGCTGGATCGACCGCGACCGGGCGATCTTCGAGACCCTGACCGGCATCCGGCGGGCCGGGGCACAGATGATCCTGACGTACTGGGCCACCGAGGTGGCGCAGAAGCTGGGCGCCGGGCGGGGTTAGGCGAGGGCCTGCCCGGAACGTTCCGATGCTTCGGGTCCCGGTCCGCCGCCTGTCGGCGGTCCGGGGCCCGGTTCGCCGGGTGCCGACAGTTCGGGGCCCGGTTCGCCGGGTGCCGGCGGCGCGAGCCCCGGTCCGTCAGGGCTAGTCCCACCAGAAGGTCCAGACAGGGGTGTCCACCAGGCCCTCGTGGGCGTAGTCCCGCAGGGTGCTGTGGTGGCCCTGCGCGATGCTGTCCGGGCAGAACGCGAAGTGCTCCGCCGCCACCGCCTCGGCCTCCTCGGCCGTGCGCGGCGGCGCCGCCACCGAGACCACCAGCTGGTCGAAGGTGAGCGCGACGACCCGGGCGCCGAAGCGGTCCTCCCAGGAGCGCAGCACCGCGCACAGCCGGGCGACGTCGTTCTCGTGGTTCAGGGGCCCGCCCCAGCCGATGACCGCCGGTATGTCCGCGCTGCGCCGCGCCGGAACCAGCGCCGGACGGGCGTCCTCCAGCCAGAACCCCGGCTCCGTCAGCATCTCGGCGACCGTGGCCGCCGCCCCGTCGGGATCCGTGTCGCAGGGCAGCGCCGGGGCCAGGCCCGGCCAGCCGCCGGCGCCGGGCAGCTCATCGGAGGCGTTCGCCTCCCAGAACTCCGCGAGGACCTCCTCGGCCTCGTGGTCCGCCGGGTCGCTCATCCGCTCCGGCTCCAGCTCCCACCGGTCCAGGTCCCACTTACCGCCCAGCAGGACCGGCAGCAGCCCCGCCGTCCGCGCCGCCGGGCGCAGTGCGTTCCAGACGGCCGGACCCGCCGCCTCCTGCCCCGACCAGAGATACGGGGCGTCCGCCGGGCCCATGAGAGTGCCGGGCGGCAGGTCGAGGCCGAGGGAACGGCCGGTCGGATCGGACACGAGCCGGGGAAGCTGGTTCGGGATCATCGCCATGACGAGAACGTACGGGGTGCCACTGACAACGGGGCGAGTGGTGGGGCGGCACCGGGCGGCGCACCCTGGAGAGGTAGCCGACAGGTACCTCGCTGGAGGTGGTCCTCATGATGATGCACACGCTTGTCGGATGGCACGTGGAGATGGAGTTCCAGGAGGAAGGCGACCGGACGAGGGCCGCGGCGATGGTCCGGCTCACCGACGGCACCGAGTTCCGGGCCCATGGCACCGCGAACCGGCACCCCTCCGACCCGGACCAGCTGCGGGTCGGCGAGGAGATCGCCGGCGCGCGGGCGCTGATGGACCTGGCCTCGCAGCTGCTCCAGAAGGCCCACACGGAGATCGACGAGGTGTCGGGCAGGACCTCGCGCAACCTTCGCTGACGACGAAGCCCCCGGGCGGTGGTCCGCGCCGGGGGCTCCGCCTTCGAGGCCTCAGAGGCGCTCGGGCGTCCTGATGCCGAGCAGCGCCATGCCCTGGTGGAGCGTGCGGGCGGTCAGCTCGCAGAGGAAGAGGCGGTTCTCCGCGACCTCCTGCGCCGGCTCGGGCTTGATGACGGGGCACTGGTCGTAGAACGTCGTGTACAGCGAAGCCAGCTGGTACAGGTACGCGGCCAGCTTGTGCGGGGCGTACTCCGCGGCCGCCTCGGCGATCACCTCGCCGAACTGGTCCAGGTGCAGGCCGAGCGCGCGCTCTGCCGGGGCCAGCTCCAGCTCCGGGTGGGCGAGCGGCTTGCGGTCGCCGGCCTTCCCGAAGATCGAGTTGATCCGCGCGTACGCGTACTGCAGGTACACCGAGGTGTCGCCGTTCAGCGAGACCATCTGGTCCAGGTCGAACTTGTAGTCACGGGCGGCGGACGTCGACAGGTCGGCGTACTTGACCGCGCCGATGCCCACCTGGGTGCCCCGCTCGGAGATCTCCTCCTCCGTGAGGTCCCGAGCCTTCTCGCGGACGACGGCCGACGCACGGTCGATCGCCTCGTCCAGCAGGTCCACCAGCCGAACCGTCTCGCCCTCACGGGTCTTGAACGGCTTGCCGTCCTTGCCGAGGACCGTGCCGAAGGCCAGCTGGACGGCCTTGACGTCCTCGTTCAGCCAGCCGGCCCGGCGGGCCGTCTCGAAGACCATCTTGAAGTGCAGCGACTGGCGGGCGTCGACCACGTACAGCAGGGTCGTCGCCTTGAGGTTCCGCACCCGGTCGCGGATCGCGGACAGGTCCGTCGCCGCGTACCCGAAACCGCCGTCGGACTTCTGGACGATCAGCGGGGTCGGGTTCCCGTCCGGGCCCTTGACGTCGTCGAAGAAGACACAGAGCGCACCCTCGGAGCGGACGGCGACGCCCGACTCCTCCAGGATGCGGCAGGTCTCCGCCAGCATCTCGTTGTAGCCGGACTCGCCGACGACGTCGGCGTCCCGGATGTCCATGTCGAGCTTGTCGAAGACCGAGTAGAAGTAGATCTTCGACTCGTCGACGAACCGCTGCCACAGCGCGAGGGTCTCCTCGTCACCGGCCTGGAGGTCGACGACGCGCGCGCGGGCCCGCGTCTTGAACTCCTCGTCGGAGTCGAAGAGGGCGCGCGAGGCCTTGTAGAGCCGGTTCAGGTTCGACATGGCCTCCTCACCGGAGACCTCGATGCCGTCCTCGGCCTTGTGGTCCAGCTCGTGCGGGTGCTCGATCAGGAACTGGATGAGCATGCCGAACTGGGTGCCCCAGTCGCCGATGTGGTGGCGGCGGACCACGCTCTCACCGGTGAACTCCAGGATCTCGACCATCGCGGCGCCGATCACGGCGGAGCGGAGGTGGCCGACGTGCATCTCCTTCGCCACGTTCGGCTGGGCGTAGTCGATGACCGTCGTGCCGGCCGACTCGTTGAACGGCACGCCGAGCCGGGCGTCGGCCGCGCGGGCCGCGAGGGTCCGCACGATCGCCGCGTCGGTGACCGTGATGTTCAGGAAGCCGGGGCCCGAGACCTCGATCTCCGCCAGGACGTCGTTCTCCGGGATCGCGGCGACGACCCGGGTCGCCAGCTCACGCGGGTTGCCCTTGAGCTGCTTGGCCAGGGCCAGGATGCCGTTGGCCTGGAAGTCGGCCCGGTCGCTTCGTCGGAGCAGCGGGTCGGCGGACGCGGCCTCCGGCAGGGCTGCCGAGAGGCCGTCCGCGAGGCGCTGCTGCACGGTCGAAGCGAGGGAAGGGACCGAGGCCATGAGCTTCCGTTCCTGTTGAGTTCGGTGAGTTCGAGAGGTCTAAATCGCTTGTCAAGTGTCCCATGGGAGCGCAACGTGATTTCCCCGCCTGTGGACAACGGCGGGCCGCACACGATCTCCGGCTGTGGACAACCTCGGAGTGCGCTCTTCCGTCTGGGAGAATGGCTCACGTAGGGCCGTCAGGCAGCACCCCTCAGGAAGAAGGACGTACCGACCGTGGCTCAGAGCAGCACCGAGACCGACTGGGTCTCCCGTTTCGCGGACGAGGTCATCGCCGAGTCGGAGCGACGTGCGCCTGGCAAACCGGTCGTCGTCGCCTCCGGTCTCTCCCCGTCCGGCCCGATCCACCTGGGCAACCTCCGCGAGGTCATGACCCCGCACCTGGTCGCCGACGAGATCCGCCGTCGCGGGTACGAGGTCAGGCACCTCATCTCCTGGGACGACTACGACCGCTACCGCAAGGTGCCCAACGGCATCGAGGGCATCGACGCGTCCTGGGCCGAGCACATCGGCAAGCCGCTGACCTCCGTCCCGGCCCCCGCCGGCTCCCCCCACCCCAACTGGGCCGAGCACTTCAAGGCCGCCATGGTCGAGTCGCTGGCCGAGCTGGGCGTCGAGTACGACCCGATCAGCCAGACCGAGCAGTACACCGCCGGCACCTACCGCGAGCAGATCCTGCACGCGATGAAGCACCGCGGTGACATCGACGCCATCCTCGACCAGTACCGGACGAAGAAGGCGCCGAAGAAGCAGTCGCAGAAGCCGGTCGACGAGGCCGAGCTGGAGGCCGAGGAGGGCTCCGGCGCGGCGAGCGAGGACGACGGCTCCGGCGGCTCCTCGGGCTACTTCCCGTACAAGCCGTACTGCGGGCGGTGCGAGAAGGACCTGACGACCGTCACGTCGTACGAGGACGAGACCACCGAGCTGGCCTACACCTGCGCCAACTGCGGCTTCGCCGAGACCGTGAAGCTCAGCGAGTTCAACCGCGGAAAGCTGGTCTGGAAGGTCGACTGGCCGATGCGCTGGGCGTACGAGGGCGTCATCTTCGAGCCCTCAGGCGTCGACCACTCCTCGCCCGGCTCGTCCTTCGTCGTCGGCGGCCAGATCGTCCGCGAGATCTTCGACGGCGTCCAGCCGATCGGCCCGATGTACGCCTTCGTCGGCATCAGCGGCATGGCCAAGATGTCCTCCTCGCGCGGTGGCGTCCCGACCGCCGCCGACGCGCTGAAGATCATGGAAGCACCGCTGCTGCGCTGGCTGTACGCCCGCCGCCGGCCCAACCAGTCGTTCAAGATCGCCTTCGACCAGGAGATCCAGCGGCTGTACGACGAGTGGGACAAGCTGGAGGCCAAGGTCGCCGACGGCAGCGTGCTGCCCGCCGACGCCGCCGCGCACGCCCGTGCCGCCCGCACGGCCGCCGGCGAGCTGCCGCGCACCCCGCGCCCGCTGCCGTACCGGACGCTCGCCTCGGTCATGGACATCACCGCCGGCCACGACGAGCAGACCCTGCGGATCCTGACCGAGCTCGACCCGGAGAACCCGGTCACCTCCCTCGACGAGGTCCGGCCGCGGCTCGACCGCGCCGAGAACTGGATCACCAGCCAGGTCCCGGCGGACCAGCGCACCATCGTCCGCGAGGAACCCGACACCGAGCTGCTCGGCTCCCTCGACGACGAGGGCCGCGAGTCGCTCCGCCTCCTCCTGGCGGGCCTCGACACCCACTGGTCGCTCGACGGGCTCACCACGCTCGTCTACGGCGTCCCGAAGGTGCTGGCCGGTCTCGACCCCGAGGCCAAGCCGACGCCCGAGCTGAAGCTCGCGCAGCGCGCGTTCTTCGCCCTGCTGTACAAGCTCCTGGTCAGCCGCGAGACCGGGCCGCGCCTGCCCACGCTGCTGCTCGCGGTGGGCGCGGACCGGGTGAGGAAGCTGCTCGGCGCGTGAGCGCATGCGCGTGACGTGAGTATGTGAAAGGGGCCGCCACCCGGATCCGGGTGGCGGCCCCTTTCACGCGTTGCGTGAGGCCCTGCGTCGTCGGGACGGTCAGGCGGGGTCGTGCTCGGCCATCTCCTGCATCTCCTGCTGGACGCGGTCCTGGATCTCCGGGACCAGCTGGTTCAGCAGATCGACGTGCGTGTCCGGGAACTCGGCCAGGCCGTAGTGCTCGGCGAGCCGCTGCTGGAGCTCCGCGTTCGCGATCAACTGCCGGTTCTCCTCCGCGTACGACCGCGTGATCTTGTAGGCGGCCTCCCGGAAGTCGTCCACCGGGGGCTCCTCGGCCGGGAGCTCCTCGACGTACTCCGGGTACGGCTGGAAGGCCTCGGCGCCCTGCTCCTGGCGCGGATCCTGGACCAGGAGGTCGTCCGGGCCGAGCGGGACGGCCACGGGGGTGGGCTCCAGGCCCTCGACGTACTGCGGGGCGTAGGCCGTCTCGTGCGCCTCCGACGGCAGCTGCGGGGCCTGGAACCATGGGCTGCCGTGGTTCGGGGGCTGCACCGGACCCTCGGGCTGCACCGGGCCGCCCTCCATCTGGCCCTGCATCTGGCCCTGCGGAAGCTGCTGCGGCAGCGGCGTCTGCGCTGCCTGCTGCAACTGGGGCTGGAGCTGCGGCTGGGGCTGCTGGGGCAGTTGCGCCGGTGCCTGCGGCTGCGGGGGCAGCACGGCCGGTTCGATGCCCGCCGCCGCCAGGCCCGCCGCGGCCGTCTCCGCCAGCGGCACCCCGTACCGCGCGAGCCGCAGCGGCATCAGCGCCTCCACCGGCGCCTTGCGCCGCCAGCTGCGCCCGTAACGGGCCTGCAGCCGCGCCTGGTAGATCAGCCGCTCCTGCTCCAGCTTGATGACCTGCTCGTACGAGCGCAGTTCCCACAGCTTCATCCGGCGCCACAGCCGGAACGTCGGCACCGGGGAGAGCAGCCAGCGGGTCAGCCGGACGCCCTCCATGTGCTTGTCCGCCGTGATGTCCGCGATCCGGCCCACCGCGTGCCGCGCGGCCTCGACGGCCACCACGAACAGGACCGGGATCACCGCGTGCATGCCGACGCCCAGCGGGTCCGGCCAGGCGGCTGCGCCGTTGAAGGCGATCGTCGCCGCCGTCAGCACCCACGCGGTCTGGCGGAGCAGCGGGAACGGGATGCGGAGCCAGGTCAGGAGCAGATCGAGGGCGAGCAGCACACAGATACCCGCGTCGATGCCGATCGGGAAGAAGTACGAGAAGGTGCCGAAGCCCTTCTGCAGCGCGAGCTCCCGTACGGCGGCGTACGAACCCGCGAAACCGATCCCCGCGATGATCAGCGCACCGGCGATGACGAGGCCGATGAGTATTCGGTGTGTGCGTGTCAGCTGCATCGCGGCCACCCGCGATCCCCTCCCGTCAAACGACATCCCGCGCGCACAGAGTGGCACATGTGCGCGAAGCCCGGCCCTCGGGGGAGGGACGGGCTCCGCGCCGACAGGCCTGTCTGCGCTGTTTTGTGACTACTTGTTGGCTGCGACGACCGCGGCCACGGCTTCCTTGGCCGCCGTCGTCGCACCCTTGATGATCGAGGCCTCGCTCGGGGTGGCGGCGCCCGCGTATCCGGCGCCGTTGTAGGAGAGCAGCACCAGGACGTTGCCCGTGCGCGCCACGACGGAGGTGTAGACGAAGTCCTCGTTCGTCTTGCGCAGCTGGTACGTGACCGCCTGCGCCTCCTCGCCGACGCCGGGGGCCGGGGCGGTGCGGAGCTTCTTGGCGCCCTCGGTCCGCTGGACCTTGCCGAGCTCCTTGGTGAAGTTCTCCTGGGCACGCTCCTGGCCGCTGCCGAGGGAGGCGTCCGACTCGTACCGGTAGAAGGACACGTCGAGCCAGCGGTACTGCGAGCCCTTCACGCCCTTGTCGTCCAGGCCGTTCCACGAGCAGCCGCTGCGGCTGGTGAGGTCGCTGGAGGGGGCGGGCGTGCCGCCCTTGGTCTTCGCCTTGGGAACCAGGGCGGCGACGGTCTTGGCGGTGATCGCCTTGCAGGCCTGGGGCAGCTCCGTGAACTTCGCCGGCTCGACCGTCTTCGTCGTCTGCGAGGGTGTGGGGGTCGCGGTGGCGGACGCGGCGCCCTTGTCCTTCGACCCCGTCGAACCGGCGCCGCCGGAGTCCCCGGAGTCCGAGGAGCAGCCGGCGACGACGAGCATCACCGGGACGGCGGCGCAGGCGAGTATGCGGGTGAGTCGCGGGGCGGTTCGCTGCATGGTTCCTTCAGTCGCTTGTCGTACTTGTCCGGCGTGGTCTCGGGTACGGCCACGGCGTGGGGCCACGGGTACGCCGACACGTTACGTGGTCGCCGTCCGCTCACGGAGCGGAGGCGAACGGCTACTCCTCCAGCCGTTCGGCCAGCAGCCGGGCCAGGTTCCGGGCCCTTTCCTGCAGTTCCCTGCTGTCCGGGGCCTCCGCGGAGCCGTTGGTCTGCTCCCGGTAGGAGACGGTCACGATGACGTTGGATGTGCGGAACACCACGCTGACGACGCGCTGATGGCCGTTCGCCCCGACCTTGCTGAGGATGTCGTCGAGGTACGCGATCTCGCCGAGGCCTTCGAGGACGCGGGGTTCGAGGCCGGTGGGGTCGGCGGTGGGGGTGGGGGTGCCGGGGGAGGTGTCGGCGGGGACGTCCGGGGCGCCCGAGGTGCCCGGGTTGCCGGGGGTGGCCTTGGCGGCGTTCGTCGTGACGTTCGCCGTCCCGGCCTTCGTGGAAGCCTTGTCCGAGGGGGTGCCACCGGGGGAGGCCTGGCCGGGCTGGGTGCCCTTGCCGTCGCCCGCGCCCGTGCCCGTGCTCGGTGACGCAGGGGGCGTCGTGGGCTTCGGTGTCAGGGGCAGGGGGATGCCGGCCGCGAGCTGCTTGCGGACGTACACCTCCTGCGCCCGGTCGTCGTCGCTGACGGCGGTGTCGTACGAGACGACCCGCTCGATGTCGAGGACGAGCCGGTGCGAGGTGTCGGGGGTGTCGGCCTTCCACGTGCAGCCGACGCGCCGGTCGGTGTCGTACGTGACGGCGGCGGAGCCGCGGTACGCCTTGCCCCGCTCGGGGTCGGGCAGCGCGGCGGCACCAGGGAGCATGTCCTTGAGCGCGGCCTGCGGGACGGAGCCGCAGGGCTCGAAGAGGGTGCGGTAGCGGCCCGGGGGCGCGACGGGCGCGGCGGGACCGGCCTTGGCGTCGACGGCGATGTCGTCGGCGGGGGTCCCGCTGGAGCAACCGGTGAGGCCGATGCCCAGGCCGAGGCCCAGGGTGAGGGCGACGGCGGTGCGAGCCGCGGACCCGGTGCGGCCGGGGGCGTACCTTTTTCGCTGCACGGTCCCAGGCTCCCTTCTCCCGAAGTCTTTCCCGAAAACTGTTTGCCGCGCGAACCCGGCCGATGGACACAATGTCTATCGCACACGCAGCTGTTGATGCCGGTCCGCTGTCACCTGTACGGGCTTTGGCTCCGGTTTTTGCGTTATCAGACTTTTCGGGGGAATCGAGGGAGTATGTCGTACGTCGAGGTGCCGGGAGCGAAGGTACCGATCCGGATGTGGGCCGACCCCGCCACGGTCGAGGGCGGTGCCATGCGGCAGTTGCAGAACGTGGCGACGCTGCCGTGGATCAAGGGCCTGGCCGTGATGCCGGACGTCCACTACGGCAAGGGCGCGACCGTCGGTTCGGTGATCGCGATGCAGGGTGCGGTCTGCCCTGCGGCGGTCGGTGTGGACATCGGCTGCGGGATGTCGGCGGTCAAGACCTCGCTGACGGCGAACGACCTGCCGGGCGACCTGTCCCGCCTCCGCTCGAAGATCGAGCAGGCGATCCCGGTGGGACGCGGCCTGCACCGCACGGAGGTGGACCCGGGACGGTTGTACCAGTTCCCGACGTCGGGGTGGGGGGACTTCTGGTCGCGGTTCGACGGGGTCGCTGATGCGGTGAAGTTCCGTCGGGATCGGGCCGTCGCGCAAATGGGAACCCTTGGCCAAGGGAATCATTTTGTTGAGCTATGTGTAGATACATCCGATTCGGTGTGGCTCATGCTGCACTCGGGGTCCAGGAATATCGGCAAGGAGCTGGCCGAGTATCACATCGGCCAGGCCCAGAAACTTCCGCACAATCAGGGTCTCGTCGACCGCGACCTGGCGGTGTTTGTCGCGGACACCCCGCAGATGGCGTCCTACCGGCACGACCTGTTCTGGGCGCAGGAGTACGCCAAGTACAACCGCGCGGTCATGATGGCGCTCTTCCAGGAGGTCGTCCGCCGGGAGTTCCGCAAGGCCCGGGTGACCTTCGACCAGGTCATCTCCTGCCACCACAACTACGTGGCGGAAGAGCAGTACGAGGGAATGGACCTGCTGGTCACGCGTAAGGGCGCGATCCGGGCCGGCTCCGGGGAGTTCGGGATCATCCCGGGCTCTATGGGTACCGGCTCGTACATCGTGAAGGGCCTGGGGAACGCGGCGTCCTTCAACTCCGCCTCGCACGGGGCGGGCCGGAGGATGAGCCGTAGCGCGGCGAAGCGGCGCTTCACGACGCGGGACCTGGAGGAGCAGACGCGGGGTGTGGAGTGCCGCAAGGACTCCGGCGTCGTGGACGAGATCCCGGGCGCGTACAAGCCGATCGAGCAGGTCATCGAGCAGCAGCGGGACCTCGTGAAGGTCGTCGCCAAGCTGAAGCAGGTCATCTGCGTGAAGGGCTGAGAGCGAATTGGGGGGGTGCCGCATCAGCGGCACCCCGTCATTGGTCTTGTGCCGGGTTGCTCGGCAGGTGTTGGTGTCTGGCCAGTACGCGGACGCCACGGGCGCATGGAACAGCTCTGCTCGGTGCGGTCGAGCGTGGTGGCTGCGGCGACAGGGTCGCCGAGTCGCAGCAGTTCGCGGTCGTCCGCTTCGGTCGAGCGCCGACGAGGGGGTGCGAACTCCCGGACGTGTCAGAGCTCGCGGTGGACCTTGGTGTTCGAGGCCTGGGCTCGGGGGCGGACCACCAGGAGGTCGATGTTGACGTGTGGGGGGCGGGTGCAGGCCCAGGTGATGGTGTCGGCGACGTCGTCCGCTGTCAGGGGCTCGGCCACGCCCGCGTAGACCTTTGCCGCCTTTTCGCTGTCGCCGCGGAAGCGGGTGGTGGCGAACTCGTCGGTCTTGACCATGCCGGGGGCGATCTCGATGACGCGGACCGGGGTGCCGACGATCTCCAGGCGGAGGGTCTCGGCGAGGACGCGGGCGCCGTTCTTGGCGGCCACATAGCCGGCGCCGCCCTCGTAGGCGGAGTGGCCGGCGGTGGAGGAGAGGACGACGACCGTGCCGTCGCCGCTCGCGGTGAGGGCCGGGAGGAGGGCCTGCGTCACGTTCAGCGTGCCGATGACGTTGACCTCGTACATCTGGCGCCAGTCGGCGGGGTCGCCGGTGGCGACGGGGTCCGCGCCGAGGGCGCCGCCCGCGTTGTTGACGAGGACGGCGAGGCTGTTGAAGGCGGTGGCGAACTCGTCGACGGCGGCGCGGTCGGTGACGTCCAGGGCGTAGGCGGTGGCCTGGTGGCCGGCTTCGTTGATCTCGGCGGCCAGGTCCTCGATGCGGTCCTTGCGCCGGGCGGTGAGCACCACGCGGTAGCCGGCGGCGGCCAGCTGCCTGGCCGTGGCCGCGCCGATTCCGCTGCTCGCTCCGGTGATGACGGCGATGGGGGTACCGGGGGCAGTCATGACGTGGTGCTCCTCGCGCAGGTGGTCGAATACGTCGATCGCCCGGTCAGGATAGGGCGGGGGGCCGGTCAGCGACCTCGCGGGGCGTACATGATCAAGGCCATTCCGGCGAGGCAGACGAGTGCGCCGATGACGTCCCAGCGGTCGGGACGGTAGCCGTCGGCCACCATGCCCCAGGCGAGGGATCCGGCGACGAACACTCCCCCGTAGGCCGCGAGGACGCGGCCGAACTCGGCGTCGGGCTGGAGGGTCGCGACGAAGCCGTACACGCCGAGGGCGAGGACTCCGCCGCCGATCCAGATCCAGCCCCGGTGCTCGCGGACGCCCTGCCAGACGAGCCAGGCGCCGCCGATCTCGAAGAGGGCGGCGAGGACGAAGAGGGCGAGGGAACGGGCGGTGACCATGAGGGCAGCGTCCCATGAGACACGCCGGCTGACAGATTGTCAGAATATGGGATGATCTGTGGGTATTTTGGCCCTATGCATGGGATGCGGAAGGGTGTGCTCGGGGTCGTTCTCGCGGCGGCCGTGGTGATGGGTGCGGGCCCGGGTGCCGGTGCCGTGGGGCCGGTGGTCGGGCCCGAGGCGGATCTGGCCCATCACGGTCATGTCTCCCTCTGGGACGGACGGGTCGGGGTCCGGCTGGTCAGCGAGAACCTCGGCCCCAGCGATGTCCGCCAGGCGACCGTCCGGCTCGCCTTCTCCGAGTCGATGGCGGGCGGCCAGGAGCTGCCGTCGGCCTGTCTGTGGAGCAGTGACCGGGTGGTGTCCTGCCGGACGGGCGAACTGCCGGCCACGGGAGGTGTCGGCGAGCTCGCGCTCGACCTGCGGACCGCCGGTCTCCCGGACGAGCTGACCGTGGAGATCAGCACCGCCTGGCGGGACGGGGTGGCCGACCGGAACCCCAGGAACGACCGGCACCGCGTCCTCGTGCTGGCCACCGGCGACCCGTACGTCTTCTGACGCCCGAGGCGGCAGCCGGGCCGGGTGCTCAACGGCTCGTCCACTGGACGTAGCCGTCGGGGCGGACCAGGACCGCCGTCCGTCGTGCCGGATCCGTCCAGCTGGCCCGTACGAGGTGCCCCGGGGTGACCGGGGCGGTCCCCGGCAGGGCCGGCGGCTCGCCCTCCGGGGCGATCAGGACGAACTCGCCGCGGCGCAGCAACTCGTAGAGCCGGCCTTCGCGCAGTCGGGCGTCCGGTGCGCGGCGCCCCGCGGGGCGGGCGGCGCCGGCCGGGGGTGCGTAGGCGATGCCGATTCCGCTGATCATGCCCAGGGCGCGGGCGGAGGCTGGCCGGACCGCGCCCAGAAAGCGGGCGGTGAGGGTGCGGGCCGCGCGGGTGAGCGGGGTGTGGGCCATCGCCAGGCGCACGATCGCGCCGCTGCTGCGCAGCACCATCGCGCCGACCGGGTGCCGTTCGGACTGGTAGCTGTCGAGGAGGGCCTCGGGGTCGGGGGCGTCGCCGCGCAGGACGGCGGTGAGCTTCCAGGAGAGGTTGGCGGCGTCCTGGAGGCCGGTGTTCATGCCCTGGCCGCCGGCGGGGGAGTGGACGTGGGCGGCGTCTCCGGCGAGGAAGGCCCGGCCCACCCGGTAGGCCGGCGCCTGGCGCTCGTCGCTGTGGAAGCGGGAGATCCAGCGGGGGTCGTGCATGCCGTGGTCGGTGCCGAAGGCGCGGCGGGCGATCTCGCGGATCTCGTCGAGGTCGACGGGCTCGCTGTCGGCGACCTGGCGTGTGCGGCTCCAGCCCATCACCCGGTACCAGCCGTCACCGAAGGGGGCGAGGAAGGCGAAGCTGTCGCCGGAGCCGCTGACGGTGAACGACTCGGCGGGCTCCTCGGCCAGGCGGACGTCGGCGAGGACGAGGGAGCGGATCACGGAGCCGCCGGGGAAGGGCAGGCCCAGGGCGGTGCGGACGGCGCTGCGGACCCCGTCCGCGCCGACCAGATGGCGGGCGGTGAGGGTGAGTGGGGCCCCGTCGGGGTCGGTGAGCTCCGCGGTGACCGTGCCGGCGTCCTGGCGCAGGCCGTGCAGCTCCGTCCCGTACCGGAAGGTGACCCCGGCGGACACCGCGCGGCGCTCCAGGAGGCGTTCCACCTCGTACTGCGGGGTGACGAGCAGGTGGTTGAAGCGGCTGGGCAGCCGGGTGAGGTCGAGGTCGAGTGCGCCGAAGAGCCGGGCGCGGTCCAGGGTAGTGCCGGTGGTGAGGAGTTCGTCCGCGAGGCCGCGGGCGTCGAGCTGCTCCAGTGTGCGGGCGTGGACGCCGAAGGCGCGGGTGATGTTGCTGAGGCCGTGCGGGCGGCGCTCGACCAGGGTGACGTCGATGCCCGTGGTGGCGAGGTCGCCGGCGAGCAGCAGACCGGTGGGGCCCGCGCCGACGACCAGTACGTCCGTGTCCGTCTTCTCCGTGGTGCTCATGGCTGCCTCCAGGGTGCCCACGACCGTTGGCCAACAACTGTTGGTCAACACTTGTTGGCAACTGTAGGGGTGGCCCGAATGGAATGTCAACGCCCGTTGGCCTACAGTCGTTGACATGACGACCGCCCGCCGCTCCGACGCCACCAGGGCCGCCATCCTGGAAGCCGCCCGTGAGCGCTTCGCCTCCGACGGATACGACCGCGCCACCATCCGGGCCATCGCCCGGGACGCCGGGATCGATCCGTCGATGGTCATGCGCTACTACGGCAACAAGGAGGGCCTGTTCGCGGCCGCCTCCGAGATCGACATCGGCCTGCCCGAGCTGGGTTCGCTGCCCGCGCGGCACATCGGCGCCGTCCTGGTCACCCACTTCATCGAGCGCTGGGAACGGGACGAGGTCCTCACCGGGATGCTGCGGGTCGGCGTCACCAACGCGGCCGGGGCCGAGCGGATGCAGGAGATCTTCGCCCGGCAGCTCGGGCCCGTGACCCGGGGCGTCTGCCCCGACCCGGCGGAGGCCCCGCAGCGTGCCGCGCTCGTCGCCTCCCAGATCCTCGGCATGGCGCTCACCCGCTATGTGCTGCGGCTGCCGCCTGCCGTCGAGATGTCCCCCGAGGAGATCGTGGCCTGGCTCGGCCCGACCGTGCAGCGCTATCTCACCGCCGAGGCGCCCTGAGGGGTGTCGTCCTGAGGGGTGGCGCGCGGGCCGGTGCGAGTGGGGCCCGGCGCGGGCCCGTGCGGACGGTGCCTGGTTCGTACACTCTCTGCATGCCGCAGAAGAGTTCCGTCCGGCGCGACGCCCTGATGACCGAGCTGTTCGGGGAGGCCCGCCGCTACATGGCCGCGTACGCCCTGTTCAACCAGGCCGTCGCCGACCATCTGGGGCTCCACCCGACCGATGTGCAGTGCCTGAACCTGCTCAGCCTGGAAGAGGCGCCGGTGACCACCGGCCGGGTCGCCGAACTGACCGGTCTCACCACGGGCTCGGCCACCCGGCTCGTCGACCGCCTCGAACGGTCCGGCTATGTGACGCGCGAACGCGACACCGAGGACCGCCGCCGGGTCCTCGTCGCGCTCGTGCCCGGACGGATCGCGGAGCTCGGCGCCCTGTGGCGCAAGCTCAACGGCGCCTGGGGCACGATGTTCGACGTCTACAGCGACGCCGAGCTGGCCCTGCTCATCGCCCATATGCGGCGGACCGTCGAGGTCAGCGCCGCCCAGATCGAGCGCCTGCGCGGCGGCGACCTCGGCTGACCGGGAGCGGACCGGCCGTCCTCATCAGCCGGCCGCGGTCCCGCCGAACTCCCGTACCGCGTCGGAGACGATCGTCTCCAGGCGGTGGTGGTGCGCGCCGCGCCAGTAGACCCTGCCGCACTCGACGCATTCGGCGAACACGTCGTACGTCTTCTCGGTGCCCCGCTCCAGGCGCTCGCGGACCGCGTCCTTGTCGGCGCCGCTCAGCTCTCCGTTGCACGCGGTGCAGCGCGTCCAGGGGGCGAGCGGCGGGGCGAAGCGCTCCAGGACGTCCCGGAGCTGGTCCTCCGGCCGGTCGCTGTAGACGTAGGCACCCGCCCACAGTTCGCGGCGGCGGAGCAGACCGCGGTCCCGCGAGAGCATCACGCGCCGGTCCCGGGCCGAGAGCGCGGCGAGGGCGCGGTCGCCGATGTCCTCGCTCTCGTAGGCGGCGTCCACCCCGAGCAGGCGCAGCCGCCTGGCCAGCGTGCCGAGGTGCACGTCGAGCAGGAACCGGAGCGGGGCGCCCGGCACCGGCTGCGGGCGGGCGACGCTCTCCACCTCGACCGTCTCGCCCGCCGCCGGGACGTGCGACGTGTCGACGGGCCGCCCGTCGACCAGGAGTCGCCCGGCCTCGGTCAGCGGCACGCCGAGGGACTCCACGACATGGCCGAGGGAGGAAGTGCCGTCGGTGGTGAGGGGCGTCGCGCCCGAGCGGCGGTCCGCAGCGACGAACAGCCCCAGGCCGGGGGCGAAACTGATGTGGATCTCCGGTCCGTTCACGGGGACAGGATGGCACCGGGGCGGACGGGGTGGCCAGGGAATTCGTCGCGGGCGGGGCCCCGGTGCGGTGGGCGGGGTCAGGGGCGGAAGGCCTCCTCGTGGTCGGTGACCCACTGGGCGAAGGTGCGGGCGGGGCGGCCGGTGAGTTCCTCGACGGTGCGGGTCACGGGGGTCGGCCGGCCGTCGTGCGCGGCCCAGTAGGACAGCAGGGCGTCGGCGAAGGCCTCCGGTAGGTAGGCGGCGACGGAGTCCTTCCACTGCTCGGGCGTCACCACCGTGTGGGGAGCGGGCCGTCCCGTCACCGCGGCGAGGATCGCCAGCTGCTCGACGAACGTCAGCGACTCGGGACCCGTCAGCGGATACGAGGAGCCCCGCAGCCGGGGCTCGGTGAGCACCGCGAAGGCGGCTTCGGCGACATCGCGCTCGTGGATCGGGTCCCCGTACGTGTCGGGGTGGGGCAGGGCGGGTCCCCGTCCTTCCCTGAGCGAGTGGACCCATTGCAGGGTGTTGGTGGCGAACGCGCCCGGCCGGAGGTGGGTGGCCCGGAAGGCTCCGGCCTCCGCGGCGGCGGAGAGGGCGCGCTCGGCAGTGAGGTGGGAGGCGGCGATCGGGTTCTCCTCGGCGTCCGGGGCGAGGACGGAGCTGGAGGAGAGGAGGACGACGTGCTCGACGCCGGCGGCGCGGGCCCGGTCGGCGAAGGCCTCGGCGTGGGTGGCCTCGGCGTAGAGGAAGACGGAGCCGGCGCCGTCCAGTGCGGCGTCGAAGGTGGCCGGATCGGCGAGGTCGCAGTGCACGGTTTCCACCCCGGGCGGTGGGGAGAGGTCCGCAGGGTTCCTGGAGCCCGCTCTGGCCTCGATGCCCGCGGTGGCGAGCAGCCCGAGCAGGGTGGAGGCGACGCGGCCACGGCTGCCGGTGACGAGAACGGTCATGGGAACGGTCCTTCCGGAGGTGGAGGCAGCGGCAGGCGGATTCCGCTGCGTGGCGCATCATCTGCGGCACGCAGATAAATATCCAGGGTGGTGCGCGGTGCGTCAACCCCGACAAAACCCTGAGGTACGGTCCCGCCATGAAGATCATCGACCTCGAGCCCGGCGACCCCAGGCTGGAGAGCGACCTCCTGCCGGTCCTCTCCGAACTCCGTCCCCACCTCACCCCGGAGCTCTTCCGCCAGGTGTACCGGGCAGGGCACGCGCAGGGGCTGCGGTTCAGCGCCGCCTACGCGGACGACGGCCGCTGCGTCGGCGCGGCCGGCTGGCGGATCGTCGACAACACCAGCTCCCTGCGCAATCTCTACGTCGACGACCTCGTGACCGCCGCCGCCAGCCGCTCCACCGGCGTCGGCCACGCGCTCGTCGCCCATCTGGACGACCACGCCCGCGCCGCCGGCTGCCACGAGCTCAACCTGGACTCCGGCACCCACCGCACCGGGGCCCACCGCTTCTATCTGCGCGAGCGCTTCGACATCGCGGCCTTCCACTTCACCCGGCCGCTCACCGCACCGGAGGAGCCCGCCTAGAGCGGCTTCCCGGCCGGTTCCGCCAGGTCCAGGCGCCAGTCGTTGCAGCGCATCGGATGCCCCGGCGGGTACTCGAAGTCCCGCTCGCCGAGCGGCTCGAACCCCGCCTTGCGGCACACCGCGTTCGACGCGGTGTTGTCCGTCGACGGGTACGCGTGCAGGAAGCGGTGGAGGCCCGCCCGCCGGGCCTCCCCGGCCACCGCGCGCGTGGCGGCCGTCGCCACCCCCCGGCCCTGGAAGCCCGGCAGCACGGCCCACCCGGTCTCGTACGTCGGCTCGCCGTCCCCGGTCCGCACCCAGAACCCGATGCTGCCCACCACGGCCTCCTCCGGCAGCAGCACGATCCGGAACATCCGTCCCGCGCCCGGGTCCTGGGCGCTCATCCCCACGTACTTCCGGTGGCGCCGGACGAGCTGCTCCTCGGTCTCCGGGCCGCCCAGGTGCTCCGTCAGCTCCGGTGCGTTCAGGGCGCGCAGGAGCTCGCCGTCGCCCTCGGACCACGCTTCGAGGCGTACCGGTGAGATGTCGTTGTCCATCTCCGTACGGTAGGTCAGGGGGCTGACAGTCCCCGGGCGTAGGACGTCGGCGGCACCCCGATCGTCGCGGTGAAGTCCCGTACGAGATGGGCCTGGTCGCTGTAGCCCAGCTCCGCCGCGAGGCCGGCCCAGTCCGGGTCGCCGCCGGCCGTCTCCGCGGCCTCGGCGCGCTCCAGGGCCTCGTGGATGCGGTAGCGCAGGATCACCCACTTCGGGCCCACGCCGACGTGGGACGAGAACAGGCGTTGCAGCGAACGTGCCGAGAGGCTGGTCGCGGCGGCCAGTTGGGACACCCTGCGGACCGTGCGGTCCGCGCGGACCAGGTCGACGAGCTCCATGGCCTGGTCGGCCGCCGGGTCGGGGGCGGGGCCGCGGGCCAGGAGGAACGCGTCGAGCGCCGCCACGCGCGCGTGGTCGTCGTCGGGGGAGAGGACATCGGCACCCGCGTCCGCGCCCGCGTCCGGGAACACCTCGGTCAGGGGGACCCTGCGGCCCGTCCAGGTCGACACCGGCCACGCGGGCGCGAACGGGCGGAAGCCGCCGGGGCGGAACTGCACCCCGCAGACCCGGCCCGACTCCTCCAGCTTCTGGGTGAAGAGACCGAGCCCGATCCCGGAGACCTCGGCGGACGCGCGCGTGGACCCGGCCGGGGCGCCGAGCGGCCCGTACCGCTGGAAGACGATGTTCACCGAAGGGTGCGGGACGAGGTGGCTCGCGTACGGCTCCTCCAGGTCCCAGTCCATCAGCCAGTAGTGCTCAAGGAAGGCCCGCAGCTCCGGCGCCGGGGCGTGGCGGCGGAAGCGGACGCGGGAGAGCAGCTCGGCGGGGTCGACGATGCCCCGGGTGTCCCTGCGCGGTGCGGAGTCGGACATCCTCCGATGCTAGGGGGCGGGTTCCCGCCTTGGCGTGTTTCTTCAAGACGGGGGTGGGCATGCTCCCCTAACGTCGCCCCATGACGCCCAAGACACCCCCGGCGGACGGGTCCCGGCTTCCCATCGGTGATCTGCTCCGCAGTGCCGCCGCAGATGCCGCGCCCCTGGTCAGGGACACCCCCGACACGTCGTTCGGAGCGCCCACGCCCTGCGCCGAGTACGACGTACGCGCCCTGCTGAACCACCTCTTCGCCGTGGTCGTGAGCTTCCAGGACCTCGCCGCGAAGCGGTCCGCCGACTTCTCCGACACCCCGGACCGGCTCGCCGAGGCCGACTGGCGCGGGCGCTTCGAGGAGGAGACCGGGAAGCTCGCCGAGGCCTGGTCCGCGCCCGGCGCCGAGGAGGGCACCTCGGGGTCCCTCGGCCTGCCCGCGCGGACCGTCGGCTCCATGGTGCTGCTCGATCTGACCGTCCACGCCTGGGACCTGGCCCGTGCCACCGGACGGACCTTCGAGCCCGACCCGGCGGTGGTCGCCGGGCTCGCCGAGGAGGTGGAGCGGATGGCGCCCATGGCCCGTCAGGCCGGCGTCTTCGGGGAGGCCGCCGAGCAGCCCGCCGACGCCACCGCGTTCGAGCGGCTGCTCGCGACCACGGGCCGCGATCCGCGCGGGTGGAAGGCCTGAGCCGGAGCCCTGATCCGAGCCGCCCGCCCGCCTGCCCGCTCAGCGCAGGCGGCCGGCCGCGCCCAGGGACAGCCGGGACACGACCTGGCGGAAGGCGTGCTCCTCCGCGGGTGTCAGCACCGTCGTCTCCTGTGGGTGCCAGACCCGCGCCAGCGGGGTGTGCGCCCGCTCGCGGCGGACGCGGGCACGGGCGCGCAGGCTCAGCGACAGCAACGCCACCGTCGAGACGGCGAGCAGCCCGAAGAGGGTGATCACACGGGGGTCGGACAACTGGCCGGGCAAGGACATGGCTCACTCCAGGGCGTGAGGGCCGCCCGTACGCGGCGCGCCCCGACAGGTGCGCGTGCACGACGGCACTGGCGATTCCTACTGCTTCCTCCCGACCTGTTCAGTTAACACCACCTCGGGGGACTTTCGGCAGGGGGGTCCGGGACCTTGGTCCCGCCTCCCGCCTTCGCGTCCCGGGGCGGAAGGCCCTCTTGTGCGGGCCGGGGAACCGTTCCAAGGTGGCGGAAGAGGCACATTCCGGCCGGGGAGGGAGCTGCCGTATGTCCGGGGCGCAGGCGTGGGGATTCACGGACGACAGAGGTGCGGAGCTGGGGGCGGCCCGCGTGCCGCGGCGGGTGATCGCGTACGTGCGGGCCGGGGCGGCCCTGTGCGATCTGGGGGTGACGCCGGTCGCGGTGTACGGCTCCGGGCACGACGGCGAGGTCCTCGACCCCGCGAAGGAGGGCGGCCTCCGGTCGGCCGCCGTGTCGTACCTCGGACCGGGCCGGTCCCTGGACGAGGGGCTGCTGCGGGAGCTGCGGCCGGACGTGATCGTCGACGTGACCTACGACGGGAAGAGCCCGTACGCGCTCGACGAGGCCGTCGCCGACCGGCTCGGGGTGCCGCTCGTCGCGCTCTCCGTGGGCAGCGAACTCACCCTCGGGGCGATCCTCGAACGCTTCGGGACGCTGGCGGCGAGCCTCGGGGCGACGGCGGCCCTCCAGGCGGAGGCGGCAGGGGTCCATGCGGACGCGGGGGCGGACTCCGGGTCCCTGCCGGCCGCCGAAGCCGCCGTCCGGGAAGCCGCCGCCCGAGGTGGTCTCTCCGTGCTCGCGCTCTCCGGGGCCGGGCCCGAGCAGGTGCATCTGGCCCGCCCCCAGGCCTGGCCCGAGCTGGCGCGCCTCGCCGAGCTGGGCGTGCGGCTGCTCGAACCGGACCCCGGGCCCGGGGCCAACTGGCTCACCGTCGACTGGGGGCGGGCCGCCGAACTCCGTCCCGGCCTGGTCCTCTTCGACAGCCGGGCCCACGCCACGGCCCCCGACGCGGCCCTGCCCGGCGTCCGGCTCGCCGCGTGGAACCCCGAGACGCCGCCCAGCCCGGCCGCGTACGCGCGCTTGTTCCGCGCTCTCGCCGGGACCCTCACCGCCTGAGCCGCCACGCCCGGTCGGCGGGAGACCAGGACCGGGACCACGGCGGAAAGGTCAGGCCGGCGCCGCCGTCAGGCGGGTGCGCCGGAGCGAGTCCGCGAACTCCTCCGCGCGCGTCAGCTGGGCCCGCAGCTCGGCGACCCGCTCCGCGGCCGCCTGCTCGTACCCCCGGACGCGGGCGACGAGCCCGGCCCGCTCGTCCGGGTCGAGCTCCGCGTCCGTGCCCGCGCGGTCGGCGGCCAGCCGGTCGACGGCCGTGAGGAGCTCGCGGGTCTCGTCGAGGGTGAAGCCGAGCGGCTTCATCCGGCGGACGACCATCAGCCGGGACACGTCGGCGTCCGTGTAGAGGGGGAAGCCGCCCGGTGAGGCCGCTGACGGGACGACCAGGCCGCTGTCCTCGTACTGGCGGATGGTGCGGAAGGACAGTTCGGTCCGTGCGGCGACCTCGCCGATCTGCATGGGCTCGCCGCCCGCCGTCCGCGCGTCCCTCCGCGTGTCCCTCCGCGCGTCGCGCCCGACTCGTACGTCCCGTGCTCCTTGTGTTCCGCTCACGCGTCAGGTCCTTCCTCGTACGGGGCCCCCACAGGGCGTACGGGGGCTCCCACAGGGCGCGGCTTCCGCGCATTACATCCCATTCGTCCTAACTTCATCACTTATGAGAGCTGGAAGTGCGGCGAAACGCCTGCTGGTAGGTCGTCCGTTGGACAGCGGCCGGCTCGGGGAGACCCTGCTGCCGAAACGGGTCGCCCTGCCGATCTTCTGCAGCGACCCGCTCTCCTCGGTCGCCTACGCCACCGAGGAGATCCTGCTGATCCTCGCGCTCGGCGGCCTCGCCGTGCTCCATCTGGCCTGGTACGCGGCCATCGGCATCGTCATCCTGCTCCTGGTCGTCGTCGCCTCCTACCGGCAGACCTGCTACGCCTATCCCGGCGGCGGCGGGGCCTATGTCGTCTCCGCCGAGAACCTCGGGCAGTCCGCCGCGCTCACCGCGGCCTCCGCGCTGCTCATCGACTACGTGATGACCGTCGCCGTCTCGGTCGTCTCCGGGGTCGCCGCGATCACCTCGGCCGTGCCCTCGCTCACCGGGCACGCGGTCGCCCTCTCGGTGTTCTTCGTCGTCGTGCTGGCCTGGATGAACCTGCGCGGGGTACGGGAGTCGGGCCGCTGGTTCGCCGTCCCCACCTACGCGTTCATCACGGTGATCTACCTGATGTTCGCGGTGGCCGGCGTACGGATGGCGACCGGTGCGACGATCCGCGCGGAGTCCGCCGACCTGCCCGTGGAGGCGGTCTCCACCTACTCGGGGATCGCGCTCGTGCTGCTCGCGCTGCGCGCCTTCGCCTCCGGCTGCACCGCGCTCACCGGTGTCGAGGCGGTCAGCAACGGCGTACCGGCGTTCGAGAAGCCGAAGAGCCGGAACGCGGCCATGACGCTCGCGATCATGGGCGGGTTCTCCGTGACCATGTTCTTCGGGATCACCGTGCTCGCGATGGTCTACGAGGTCCATGTCGCCGAGGACCCCACGGCACTCGGGCTCGCCCCCGGCACCCCGATGTCCACCGCGCTCGCCCAGATCGGCCGGGCCACCTTCGGCGACTGGCACATCCTGTTCTACGCGCTCCAGGCCGTCACCGCGAGCGTCCTGATCCTGGCGGCCAACACCGCCTTCAACGGATTCCCGATGCTCGCCTCCGTCCTCGGCCGCGACCGCTACGCGCCCCGCCAGCTCGTCCACCGCGGCGACCGGCTCGTCTACTCCAACGGCATCGTCCTCCTCGCGCTCGCCGCGATCGTCCTCATCGTCGCCTTCGACGCGCAGCTGACCCGCCTCATCCAGCTGTACATCCTCGGCGTCTTCGTCTCCTTCACCCTTTCCCAGACCGGCATGGTCAAGCACTGGCGGCGAGAACTCGCCACCCCCGCCGGAGCCGCCGACCGTCACAACATCCGCCGCCGCCTCACCATCAACGCCTTCGGCGCCTGTCTGACGGCGGTCGTCCTCGTCATCGTCCTCATCACCAAGTTCACCCACGGCGCCTGGATCGTCGTCATCGCGATGCCGGTGCTCTTCGCCGGGATGAAGGGGGTGCGCCGGCACTACGACGCCGTCGCCGCCGAGGTCGCCGTCGTACCGGGGGAGCGGCCCCACACCCTCGCCGAGAACCACGTCCTCGTCCTGGTCGCCTCCGTCAACGCGCCCAGCCTCCGGGCGCTCTCCTACGCCAGGACCCTGCGGCCCGCCTCGCTCACGGCCGTCACCGTCGCCGAGGACCCGGCCGAGGCAGAGGTGCTCCGGGCGACCTGGGAGGCGCACGGCATCGACGTACCGCTGCGGGTGCTCAGCTCCCCCTACCGCTCGATCGTGCAGCCCGTCATGCGGCACGTCAGGGACGCGCCCGAGCGGACGGCGGAATCGGTGATCTCGGTGATCATCCCCGAGTACGTGGTGGGGCACTGGTGGGAGCAGCCGCTGCACAACCAGAGCGCGCTGCGTCTCAAGACCCGGCTGCTGTTCATGAAGAACGTCGTCATCATCGACGTGCCGTACCGGCTCGCCTCCGCCCGCGAGCTGGCCGCCGAGCGCGCGGAGACGCCCTCGCGCCAGGCCTCGTAGCGGAGAACCCCGTACCGGAGAACCCCGTACCGGAGAACCCCGTACGGGAGGGTGGGCCCTACGGCCAGACCAGGCAGTACGGCTGGTGTCCCGCCTCGTGAAGGCGGACCGAGAAGTCCTGCCACTCGTGGAGCAGCTGGTATACGTCGAAGGCGTCGCGCGGGCCGCCGCGGTCCGGGACCGTGGACCAGATGAAGGCCGCGGCGCCGACCGACTCCTCACCTATCCCGCGCAGCGGGTCGACGACGGTCATCGGCAGCTTCACCACCGCGTAGTCCGGGTGCAGCACCACCAGTTCCAGCGGGGGCACCTTGTGCAGGGGCATGCCCTGGATGCCCGTCAGGACCATCGCCGCTATGGTCTCGGGCTTGATCTTGGTGAACATGCCGCCCATGCCCAGCTCGTCCCCGCCGAGCTCCTCCGGGCGCATCGAGATCGGGACGCGGGCCGCCGTGGCGCCGTCGGGCGCGCCGAAGTACTTGTACGTCACCCCCAACCGGCCACTCCCGCTTCCGGGGGCCGGTTCGCCCGGGGAGCCAGGAGGTCCCGGCGCGCCGGGACCGACCGGAGTGCCCGACGCCGGGTCTTCGGTCCGCCGGCGCCGGTGCCTGCCCCGGCGGGCAGACTCCGGACCCAGGTCGTCCGTCCCCTCGCCCGGTCCGCCACCGCGATGCATATCTCCACCCGACTGCTTTTTCTCGGCAACACGACCCCGCCGCGCGACCCGATCATCGTGTCAGTGACCTCCCCCGCGTTCGTACGGTGAAACACCTGTCCGCAAGAACGCCGTGGCCTCTGACACCATGGATTCCGTGAGCCATCCCTATGACGCCCCAGTTTCGCAGACGCGGAGGGCGAACGCCCCGGCGTAATACAGGGGATGTTCACGCCGTCCCTCCGTTCCCGATGTCGTGCCCGAAGTCGTTCTCGCAGGTCAGGATCACAGTGCCGTATTCATACGAAGCCCCAGTCTCACAGACGCTTTTCGACCGCGCTTCCCTCGTGACGCCCGGCGGCGTGAACTCACCGGTGCGTGCCTTCCGGGCCGTGGGCGGAACGCCCCGGTTCATGGTGTCCGGTTCCGGTCCCTACCTCACCGACGCGGACGGTCGTGAGTACGTCGACCTCGTCTGCTCGTGGGGACCGATGATTCTCGGCCACGCGCACCCCGAGGTCACCGCCGCCGTGCAGGACGCCGTGGCGCGGGGCACCTCCTTCGGTACGCCCGGCGAGGGCGAGGTCGCGCTCGCCGAGGAGATCGTCGCGCGCGTGGAGCCGGTCGAGCAGGTGCGTCTGGTCTCCTCCGGTACGGAGGCCACGATGTCCGCGATCCGGCTGGCCCGCGGGTTCACCGGGCGCGCCAAGGTCGTCAAGTTCGCGGGCTGCTACCACGGCCACGTGGACGCGCTGCTCGCCGCGGCCGGTTCCGGTCTCGCCACCCTCGGTCTGCCCGACACGCCCGGCGTGACCGGCGCCCAGGCCGGCGACACGATCGTGCTGCCCTACAACGACCTGGAGGCCGTGCGGGCCGCGTTCGCCGCGCACCCGGGCGAGATCGCCTGTGTCATCACGGAGGCCTCGCCCGGCAACATGGGCGTCGTGCCGCCGGTGGCCGGTTTCAACCAGGGGCTCGCGGACCTGTGCCGGGAGAACGGCGCGCTGTACATCTCCGACGAGGTGATGACCGGTTTCCGTACCTCGAAGGCCGGTTGGTACGGCGTCGACGGCGTCAAGGCCGACCTGCTGACCTTCGGCAAGGTCATGGGCGGCGGCTTCCCGGCCGCCGCGTTCGGTGGCCGCGCCGACGTCATGGGCCACCTGGCCCCGGCCGGGCCGGTCTACCAGGCGGGCACCCTCTCCGGTAACCCGATCGCGACGGCCGCCGGGCTCGCGCAGCTGCGGCTGCTCGACGACGCGGCGTACGCGAAGGTGAACGCGGTCTCGGAGGAGATCCAGGGCCTGGTCACGGGCGCGCTCGCCAAGGAGGGCGTGGCGCACCGGCTGCAGACCGCGTCCAGCATGTTCTCGGTCTTCTTCACCGCCGACGAGGTGCGGAACTACGACGAGGCGAAGCAGCAGGAGGCCTTCCGCTTCAACGCCTTCTTCCACTCGATGCTGGCCGACGGCGTGTACCTGCCGCCGTCCGCGTTCGAGTCCTGGTTCGTGTCGGCCGCGCACGACGGGCGGGCGATCGAGCGCATCGCCGCCGCCCTGCCGGCCGCCGCCCGCGCCGCCGCGGAGGCGACGGCATGAGCGACGCGACGAGCCTTCCGGAGAGTTCCGCGAAGAGCGACCAGGACATCACCGTCGTCCACCTGATGCGGCACGGCGAGGTGCACAACCCCGACGGGGTCCTGTACGGGCGCCGCGCCGGCTACCACCTGTCCGAGCTGGGCCGGCAGATGGCGGACCGGGTCGCCGAGCACCTGGCCGACCGGGACATCACCTACGTGGTGGCCTCCCCGCTGGAGCGGGCGCAGGAGACGGCGACGCCGGTCGCCAAGTCGCACGGTCTGGATCTGGCGAGCGACGAGCGGCTGATCGAGGCGGCGAACGTCTTCGAGGGCAAGACCTTCGGTGTCGGTGACGGGGCCCTGCGCAAGCCGGGGAACTGGAAGCACCTGACCAATCCGTTCCAGCCGTCCTGGGGCGAGCCGTACGTCGAGCAGGTCGTCCGCATGATGGGCGCGCTCGACGCGGCGAAGGACGCGGCCCGGGGGCACGAGGCGGTCTGCGTCAGCCACCAGCTGCCGATCTGGATCGTCCGCAGCTTCGTGGAGAAGCGCCGGCTCTGGCACGACCCGCGGCGGCGGCAGTGCACGCTGGCCTCGCTGACCTCGTTCACGTACCGGGGCGACAAGATCGTCTCGGTCGGCTACAGCGAGCCGGCCAGGGACCTCGTACCGGCGCACCTGCTGGCGGGCGCGAAGCCGGTCAAGGGGAAGTCGAAGGCCTTCGGGGCGTAGCCCCGCGAGCCGGACCGCGCAGGCCCGCGAGCCGGACCATAGCCCCGCGAGCCGGACCGCGTAGCCCCGCGAGCCGGACCGCGCAGGCCTGTCCGGCGGAGGTTTCCGCCCCCGCTGGACAGCGGGGTACCCGAGGTACAGAGTTCAGGGCGATTGGATGATGATGTTCATGTCATCCGATCGCCCTGAAATTTTTGTGCGATTTTCCGGAACCTCCGTGTTCCTCCAGGCATCTCACTCATTGTCGGTTTGGATGACGTTTAGTTAATACGTCAGCGCGAATGGGGATGTCATGCGCGGGATCAGCGGAATCAGTCGAAGGGGGCTGCTCGGGGCGGGCGTTGGTGTGGCGGCGGCGATGGGGGTCGCCGCATGCAGCACCAATAATCAGGACAAGCCGGGACGTTCCGGACCCGGCAAGGGGGGAGACGTCTCGGCCGGTCCGGGGGCGCCCACCCCGACCAAGGACGACGCCAAGCTCATCGGTGACGGTTCCACCGCGGACACCGGAAAGCAGCCGCACCAGCCCGACGCCCCCGTCCCGCTCGAACCCGGCCAGGCCCCGCCCCAGTTCGTGATCTTCTCCTGGGACGGCGCCGGTGAGGTCGGCAACGGCCTCTTCCCGCGCTTCCTCGAACTCGCCAAGAACCACGACGCGGCGATGACCTTCTTCCTCTCCGGGATCTACCTCCTCCCCGAATCGAAGAAGGACCTCTACCGCCCGCCGAACAACCGCGTCGGCGCCTCCGACATCGGCTACCTCACCGACGCCCACATCAAGGACACCCTGAAGTACGTCCGGCAGGCCTGGCTCGAAGGCCACGAGATCGGCACCCACTTCAACGGGCACTTCTGCGGCGGCTCCGGCTCCGTCGGCAACTGGACCCCGGCCCAGTGGCAGAGCGAGATCGACCAGGCCATGAAGTTCGTCACCGAGTGGAAGACGAACAGCGGCTGGACCGACGTCGAACCGCTGCCCTTCGACTACTCCAAGGAGCTCGTCGGCGGCCGCACCCCCTGCCTCCTCGGCCAGGACAACCTGCTGCCCACCGCCAAGCGGCTGAACTGGCGCTACGACGCCAGCTCGCCCGGCGGCCGGCAGACCTGGCCCGACAAGCGCCAGGGCATCTGGGACCTGCCCCTCCAGGCCGTGCCCTTCCCCGGGCACTCCTTCGAGGTCCTCTCCATGGACTACAACATGCTCGCCAACCAGTCGAAGAACACGACCAAGGGCATGCCCTCGCGCTACCCGGGCTGGCGCAAGCAGGCCGCCGACGCGCTGTTGGGCGGCTTCACGCGCGCGTACGGGTCGAACCGCGCGCCCTTCTTCATCGGCAACCACTTCGAGCAGTGGAACGGCGGCATCTACATGGACGCCGTCGAGGAGGCGCTCAAGGGGATGGCCGGAAAGAAGGACGTACGGCTCGTCTCCTTCAGGCAGTTCGTGGACTGGCTCGACGTCCAGGACCCGAAGATCCTGGCGAAGCTGCGTACGCTGGAGGTGGGACAGAAGCCGGAGGGCGGCTGGAACACCTTCCTCAGGCCCGCCACCTCGCCCACCCCGACCGCGTAGGGGCCCTCCGGGCCCCTTGCGCACCCGATCGCTTAGGCGATCTTGACAAGGGGCTTTCCGGGCACGTAGGGGGGTGCCCAAGATCCCCCAAACGCCCATGCGAAACTTTTCACATGAGCCTTAGCCGTGCCCCTCGACGCACCCTGCTCGCCGTCGGAGTGCTGACCGCCGCCCTCACGCTCTCGGCCTGCGGCGGCGACAGCAACGGCAAGTCCGGCGGCGGTGGAAACACCAACTTCGTGACCAACACGGGCGGTATCTCCACCGCCGCCAAGGGCGAGCGCGCGGCCACCGGGAAGCTCGCCGGCGAGACCCTCGACGGCAAGCAGCTCGACGTCGCCGACCTCAAGGGCAAGGTCGTCGTCCTCAACGTCTGGGGTTCGTGGTGCCCCCCGTGTCGCGCCGAGGCCCCGCATTTCGTCAAGGTCGCCAATGCCCTCAAGGACCAGGGCGTGGCGTTCGTCGGAATCAATACGCGTGATTTCAACAAGCAACCGGCCCTCGCCTTCGAAGAGGACTACGCAGTCCCCTATCCGAGCCTCTACGACCCGCAGGGCAAGCTGATCCTCAACGGCTTCCCCAAGGGCACCCTCAGCCTCCAGGGCATCCCCTCCACCGTCGTCCTCGACAAGGAGGGGAAGATCGCCGCCCGCTCGCTCATGGCGCTCGACGAGACGAAGCTCCGGTCGATGATCGAGCCCGTCCTCAAGGAGAAGTGAGCCGGTGAACGAGACGGTCACCAGCGGAGCCCTGCTGCTCGCCCTGCCCCTCGCGGTCCTCGGCGGCCTGGTCTCCTTCTTCTCGCCGTGCGTCCTGCCGCTCGTCCCCGGGTACCTCTCGTACGTCACCGGGGTCACCGGCACGGACCTCGCCGAGAGCCGCCGCGGCCGGATGACCGCGGGTGCCGTCCTCTTCGTCCTCGGCTTCACCGCCGTGTTCGTGTCCGGCGGCGCGCTCTTCGGCTACTTCGGGTCGACCCTCCAGGAGTACCGCGAGACGCTCACCACGATCCTCGGCGTGCTCATGATCCTCATGGGCGTGTTCTTCCTCGGCCTGATGCCCTGGTTCACCCAGCGGGAGTTCCGCTTCCACAAGAAGCCCGTCGCCGGCCTCGTCGGCGCGCCGCTGCTCGGCGCGCTCTTCGGCATCGGCTGGACCCCGTGCATCGGCCCCACGCTCGCCTCGGTGAACGCCCTCGCCCTCGAACAGGCCAGCGCCGGACGCGGAGCGCTGCTCGCCTTCGCGTACTGCCTCGGGCTCGGCGTACCGTTCGTGCTCGCCGCCATCGCCTTCCGCAAGGCGCTGGGGGCGTTCGGATGGGTCAAGAAGCACTATGTGTGGGTGATGCGGATCGGCGGCGGCATGATGCTCGTCACCGGTGTCCTTCTCCTCACGGGCGCGTGGGACAGCATGGTCGCCACGATGCAGGGCTGGTCCAGCGGTTTCACGGTGGGGATCTGAGTTCCATGAGCAAGACCGATACGACGGAGAACACCGCGGCCCCGGAGGAGGCGGCCCGGGCGCAGCTGTCGACCGCCCCCCGGGAGGACACCGCGATCGGCGGACCCGCCCTCGGGGTCGTCGGCTGGGTCCGCTGGTTCTGGCGGCAGCTGACGTCCATGCGGGTCGCGCTGATCCTGCTCTTCATGCTCTCCCTCGGCGCCGTCCCCGGCTCCCTCATCCCGCAGACCAGCGCGGACGAGCTGAAGGTGCAGGCCTTCAAGGACGCCCACGAGACCCTCACCCCGCTCTACGAGAAGCTCCAGTTCTTCGACGTCTACAGCTCGGTGTGGTTCTCCGCGATCTACATCCTGCTGTTCGTCTCCCTCATCGGCTGCATCGTGCCGCGCAGCTGGCAGTTCGTCGGCCAGCTCCGCAGCCGCCCGCCGGGCGCCCCCAAGCGCCTCGACCGGCTCCCCGCGTACACCACCTGGCGTACCGAGGCCGAGCCCGAGCGGGTCCGCGAGGCCGCGCTCACCCTCCTCAAGGGACGCCGCTTCCGCGCCCACACGGCGGGGAACGCGGTCGCCGCCGAGAAGGGCTACCTCCGCGAGGCCGGGAACCTGGCCTTCCACGTCGCCCTGATCGTGATGCTCGTCGCCTTCGCCTGGGGCCAGCTCTTCAAGTCCGAGGGCGGCAAGCTGATCGTCGAGGGCGACGGCTTCTCCAACACGCTCACCCAGTACGACGACTTCAAGTCCGGCTCGCAGTTCGGCGTCGACGAGCTGGAGCCGTTCAGCTTCACGCTCGACTCGTTCAACGGCACGTACGAGAAGAACGGCCCCCAGCGCGGCACCCCCCGCACCTTCGAGGCGGCCGTCACCTACTCCCGGGGCGGCGCCGACGAGAAGGCGGTCATCCGGGTCAACGAGCCGCTCAAGGTGGGCGACTCCAAGGTCTATCTGATCGCCCACGGCTACGCGCCCGTGGTCACCGTCAAGGACGGCCGCGGCAAGACCGTCTTCCACGGCGCCGTACCGCTGCTGCCCATCGACAACAACATCACGTCCACCGGTGCCATCAAGGTCATGGACGGCTACCGCGACAAGAACGGCAAGAAGGAGCAGCTGGGCTTCCAGGCCTTCTTCGTGCCGACCTTCGCGGGCGCCGGCAAGGGCACGATGTTCTCGCAGTTCCCCGGGCTCGACTTCCCCGTCATGGCGCTCACGGGCTTCCACGGCGACCTGCGGGTCAACTCCGGACTGCCGCAGAACGTGTACCAGCTCGACAAGTCCAAGATGAAGCAGTTCATGGACGCGTCCGGCAACAAGCTCGCCCAGCGGATGCTGCCCGGCGAGACCATGACGCTGCCCGGCGGCGCCGGCTCGATCACCTTCGAGAAGGACGTCAAGGAGTGGGCCAGCTTCCAGATCTCGCAGCAGCCCGGCAACGGCCTCGCGCTCACGGGCGCGATCGCCGCGATCGCCGGACTGACCGGCTCGCTCTTCATCCAGCGGCGCCGGGTCTGGGTCCGGGCCGTGCGCGGTGCGGACGGGGTGACCGTCGTCGAGATGGCGGGCCTCGGCCGGAGCGAGTCCGCGAAGCTCCCCGAGGAACTGGGTGACCTGGCGGTCGCCCTCACGGCCGACGCGCCGCCGGCGCCGGAAGCCGATGCGGATCCCGTACGGGAAGACGGGACCGACCCCGTACGGGGTGACGTGACCGAAGCCGATCCGGAGGCCGTACCGGAACCCGTGGAAGAACTCGAAGAACCCGAAGAACTCGAAGAACCCGCGGAAGACCCTGCCCTTTCTGGAGAGGCCGACAAGTGATCCTCGCCGCCACGACCAACGAGAGCCTGGCGCGGATGAGCGACCTGCTCATCTACTCCTCGATGGCCGTCTACACCCTCGCCTTCTTCGCCCACATCGCCGAATGGGTGCTCGGCAGCCGCAGCAAGGTCGGCCGTACCGCCGCCGCGCTGACCGACCGCGCCTCGGGCACCGCCGCCCCCGCCGCCGTGACCGTCCGGGTCAAGCAGGCCGGAGGAACCGCCGTCCTGGAGAGGCCGAAGGTCGTCACGCGCTCCGCGGCCGGCACCCGGGACGTCCCTGACGGCCCCGGCGCCGCCGGCGGCACGGTCAAGGGCGACCTGTACGGCCGTATCGCCATCTCGCTCACCGTCCTCGCCTTCGCGGTCGAGGCGGCGGGCGTGATCGCCCGGGCGCTCTCCGTGCAGCGGGCCCCCTGGGGCAACATGTACGAGTTCTCCACGACCTTCTCGACGGTGGCGGTCGGCGCGTACCTCGGCTTCCTCGTCGCCAAGAAGAACATCCGCTGGATCGGTCTGCCGCTGGTCACCACGGTCCTGCTCGACCTGGGCATGGCCACCACCTGGCTGAAGACCCCCAGCGACCAGCTGGTCCCCGCGCTCGACTCGTACTGGCTGTGGATCCACGTCTCCACCGCGATCTTCTGCGGCGCCGTCTTCTACATCGGCGCGGTCGGAACCCTGCTGTACCTCTTCCGCGACTCGTACGAGAACAAGCTCGCGACCGGCGGCAACCCGGGCGCCTTCGCCCGCTCCGTCATGGAGCGGCTGCCCTCCGCGGCCTCGCTCGACAAGTTCTCGTACCGGGTCAACGCCGCCGTCTTCCCGCTCTGGACCTTCACGATCATCGCGGGCGCCATCTGGGCCGGCGACGCGTGGGGCCGCTACTGGGGCTGGGACGCCAAGGAGGTCTGGTCCTTCATCACGTGGGTCGGTTACGCCGCGTACCTGCACGCGCGCGCGACGGCCGGCTGGAAGGGGCGGAAGGCCGCGTACATCGCGCTCATCGCCTTCGCCTGCTTCCTGTTCAACTACTACGGCGTCAACATCTTCGTCAGCAGCAAGCACTCCTACGCGGGCGTCTGAGCCCTGCGCTAGCGGGTGACGGGCCCCGGGGCCACGCTTGAGGTATGAGCGAGATACCCCGGGGCAGGAGCGAGACCCACGACGGGGACACGCACCTGCTGCGGTACGTCATGGAGCTGCCGCATCCGCTGCCCCTGGTCTGGGCGGCCGTCGCCTCCCCGGAGGGGCTGCCCGGCTGGCTCTGCGAGGCGGACCCGCTGGAACCCCGGCTCGGCGGCCGGGTCACCCTCCGCTGGCTGAACAGCGACACGGAGGTCTCGGGGCGGGTGACCGCCTGGGACCCCGATGTCGTGGCCGAGTACACGGTCGATCCGACGCACGGCCGGATCCGGTTCCATCTGGAACCGGGGTCCGGGGGCGACGGGTCGACCGTGCTGCGTTTCAGCAACGAGTTCCGCGGCACCCGTGAGTACCGGCTCGACCGCCTCGCCGGGTGGCACGAGCACTTCGAACGGCTCGCGGCGGCCCTGGACGGCCACCCCTCGGACTGGAGGACGTGGACGCCCGAGCGGTGGCGGCACCTGCGGGAGCTGTACGAGAGGGACGAGGCGCCCTGGCCGAAGTGGGAGCCGTAGGGGCCTGGGGTTCCCTAGGGGCCCCAGGGGAGCTGCGGGCCCATAGGGGGAGGGATCCCGTAAGGGTCCCGGCGGCCCCCGGTTCACCCCCGCTTCGGCGGCAGGCAGGACTCCGTCGGCGGTCTGCCCTCCGGCCAGGCGATCTGGACGAAGCGCTGGGTGCCGTCCTGCGCCAGTTCCACGATCGGGACCGCCTTGTCGTAGGGGTTCCCGTAGTTGTCCAGGCAGATCCAGCCACTCGCGCCCCGCACCCGCAGCGAGCCCTTGACCTGCGGCCACTGCGTCCCCACGTCCTCCTTCGTCGGGTACGCCGAGCCGTCCGGGGTGGCCTGGCGGATGGCGTGGACCGCCGTCGCCATCGCGTCGTACGCGATGATCGCCTGGCCGTCCGCGAGCGCCACCGGCTCCTTCGCGGCGCGGGCGATGTCCGTCAGGAACGTCGAGTACGCCACCACCGAACCGCCCGTCGCCGGGATCCGCCGCCCCGGTGCGGGCTTCCATGCGTCCGGATGGGCGAGCGAGGCGTATCGCACGGTCAGCTTCGCCTTCAGCGCCTTGCGGTCGAGCTGCTTGTCCGCGCCCAGGTAGGAGCCCTCGTCGCCGGTGAGGACGGTGAAGGCGCGGTCGGTGCAGCCGCGCGAGCCGAGGGCGTTGATGAACTGCCGGAGCTGGGTGTGGCGGCCCGCGAAGAAGACGGTCTCGGCGCGGGTGTCGCAGATCAGATGGGTGATCTGACGGAAGGTGTTGGCGGTGGTGCCGTCCTCGGTGGGGTCGGCGGGCGAGGTGAAGAGCCCCGGTTCGTGCGGGGCGCCCTTGAGGTTGGCGGTGAAGGCGGCCTTGAGGGTGTCGGTGTAGTGGTCGCCGGTCCGGGTGTCCTGGACGAGGAAGGCCTTGGTGGCGTCCACCCGGCCGAAGTGCGAGAGGGCCTTGGCCTCGTCGGTGTTGGTGGGGGAGACGCGGGCGAGCCCCGGGTAGCGGTTGTGTCCGGCCCCGGGGCCGTTGGCGATGTCGTCGGCGGTGATCGTGGTGCCGACGACGGCGATCCCGGCGGCGGTGAGGGCGGCCACCGACTCCCGTACCTCGGTGGAGGAGGTCGCGACGCCGGAGACGGCCCGCAGCCGGTCGGGGGCGCCCGTCATGGCGATGAGCCGGTCCACGGTCTCGCGCCAGTGGGCGTTGCCCTTGCCGGTGTTGGCGAGGGCCAGGCGGATCTTCGGAGTCTCGCTGTTGGACTCGTGGTTGGCCCGGTACTGGTAGGCGTACGCGCCCTGGATCTCGTGGAGCACCTTGATCCGCATGCCGCTGTCGGGGGCGGTCAGGGGCAGCAGGACGGCGACGGTGACGTACTCGCCGTCCTTGAGCGTGGCGTTCTCGGCGCGGATGGCCTCGGCGACGTCCTTGAGGTCCCCGATGCCGAAGTCGTGGCCGGAGCCGTTGACGCCGACGCACTCCTCGCTGCCGGCCGGGCGGGCGACGCCGGGGGCGCAGGAACGGTCCTCCGGGGTGGTGAGCCGGGCGATGCCGTAGCCGCCGACGCCCAGGACGACGGCGGCGGTGACGACGGAGGCGACGAGCTTCTGGCGGGGGGTGCGGACGCGGCGGCGCAGGGGGTCGAACGGTCGGTCGGGCATGGCGTCAGACTCCGTCCTCGCGGCCCGGCGGCAGGGACAGGTCCCGCCGGGCTCGGATGTCGCGCGGCCAGTGGGTGGCCGCGTCCCAGAGCGAACCGCTGCCCGTCAGATGCCGGCCGGACAGTCGGCGCAGCTCGTGAGCGAGACGGTCGGCCACCTCCTCGTCGGGCAGCGCCAGCGGATCGGTGAGCAGCCATACGGCGTGCAGCAGGCGCCGTACGGCGAGATGGAGTTCGGTGCTGCCGGCGTCGGGACCAGGGGCGTCGGGACCCGGGCCGCCGGCGGCCGGGAGGTCCCGTCCCGGCGTAGGGTCCCCCGGAGCCAGGCCCCCGGCCGGGCCCTGCCCGAGGGCGATCGCCCGGCGCGGGTCGGGGCCGGTCAGGTTCCGTTCGCGGGGGTACGGGGCGGAGGCGATGAACCGCAGCCGCCCCAGCCAGCCGAGGACGTCGGGACCGGCGAAGGTGTCCCGCAGATGGACGACGGCCTCCTCGGTGCGGCCGAGCGCCAGGTCGTGATGGAGCCGGTACGGGCCGGGCTCGGGCCCGTAGTGCCGGTGCAGGGTCTCGTGGACGGCGCGCCACGCGGCGTACCGGGGATGGTCGCCGTCCTCGAAGCGGAGCCGGTGCAGGAGCAGGGCGCGCAGCAGCGGGTCGGCGACGAAGTGGCCGGGCGCCTCCGGCCAGTCCTCGGAGCGCAGCCGGTCGCGGACGCGCAGCGCCACGTCCCCGTCCAGGGACTCGCCCTGGAGCCGGGCGTGGGCGAGCATCCGGGCGGACTCCTCGTCGTGGGCGGCGGCGAGCACGGCGTACGGGCCGGGCCGCCGTACCGGGAGGAGTTCGGTGAGGAGGGTGGCGGCGACGGGCACCGGCGGGGCGTCCTCACGGAGTTCCACCGTCAGATCGAGGAGTCCGCCGGGGGTCAGTCCGGCCCGCAGGTGCGCGGGTGCCTCCCCGGCTGCGCGGCCGAGCAGGGCGACGCCGAGCGGCCGGCCGCCGGTCAACCCGTGAACGGCGCGGGCGAGTTCGGGGGGATTGCGGCCGGCCGGGTCGTGGTGGTCGAAGGCGGAGCGGGTCTGGGCGGGGGAGAGCGGGGTCAGTTCGACGGCGAGGATGCCGGAGCCGACGCTCGTCGCGCGTCGCGGGCAGGGCGCCCGGTGCGCGGTCTCCGGCAGCCGGACGCGGGTGGCGTGCCGCAGGCCCTCGTGGTCCCGGACCCGGGAGCCGGCGAGGACGACGGTCCGGTCGCGGCGTCCTTCTGCGGCCCGCGCGCGCAGGATCGGTTCGACGAGCTGCCGGCCGAGGGGCTCGTGGGCGTTGTCGAGGAGGAGCAGCGGGCGGCCGATGCGGCTGCCGCGCCGGAGCCCGGTGTAGGCGTGCAGCAGGTCCTCGGTGAGCGCGCCGACGAGGAAGTCCTCGGCCTCGCGGCGGCGCCGGCCGCCCTGCTCGAAGTCGATCGCGAGCTGCTGGAGTCCGGCCTTGCCGCGCCCGCCGGCGTTGCGGTAACTCCCGTACCAGCTCTCGGAAGTGCGCTGGAGTCGGCCGAACACCTCCTCCAGGACGGTCTCGACGGTGGCCTCGGCGAGGAGTCCGGCGAGCGGGGCGGTGGCCTCGGCGAAGGTGGCGGCGAGCTTGGCGAGGACCTTGCCGACCCAGTTGGCGGCGGCGCCCCGGGTCGCGTCGACGGTCGCGAGCAGCGGCCCGAGCCGCAGCAGGTCGCGCCGGGCGCGGTCGTCGTCCTCGCGGGACCAGGCGAGCGAGGCGACGGCGACCAGGCCGAGCGAGAGTCGGGGGAACCGCACGGGCCTGGCGCCGAGCACCTTCGGCGACAACTGCACGCCCAGCTCGGAGAGGGCTCCGGTGACCGGGGTCCAGCCGGGGCCGTGGTCGGCGGGCGGCTCGATGTGGGCGCAGTCGAGGTAGGCGAGCGGGGTGTACCCCTTGTAGCGGTTGCGGACCTCCTTGAGCAGGGCGGTCTTGCCCGTACCGCGCCCGCCGGTGAAGACGGTGACCGGCGGGTCGTCCCCGTGCTCGAACGGCACCCGGGCGGCGCCGTGCCGGGTGAGCCCGCTGAGCCGCGCGACCAGCCCGGCCTCGTCCAGGACCGCCTCGCGGCCGTACAGCTCCCTGTCCACTCCCCGTCACCCCCGTCACAGTCAACTTCAGGATATCGACGGTGTGTTGGGAAAGCGGGCGGCTTTTCGAGTCTGTTGTGGATGTGTTGCCGGCCGGTGGCGACGGCGTGCCGCCGCTTGTCGGCGGCCGGCAGCTGCGGGGCGGGGTCGCGGGCGAGATCATTCATCGGCAGGCCAGCTTCACTCATCGCCGATGTCCTCGTTCCACAGGGACGGGTGGGCGGCGATGAACTCCCGCATCAGGGACACGCATTCGGGATCGTCGAGCACGATCACCTCGACCCCGTGCCCGGCCAGCCAGTCCTGCCCACCGCGGAAGGTCTCGGCCTCCCCGACGACCACCCGGGAGATGCCGAACTGCCGCACGAGCCCGGAGCAGTACCAGCAGGGCGAGAGGGTGGTCACCATCGTCGTACCCCGGTACGAGCGCTGCCGTCCGGCGGCCCGAAAGGCCTCGGTCTCGGCATGCGCGGACGGGTCCCCGTCCTGCACCCGCCGGTTGCGCCCGCGCCCGAGCAGGGCGCCGTCGGGGCCGTAGAGGGCGGCGCCGATCGGAATCCCACCCTCGGCGAGCCCGGCACGGGCTTCGGAAAGAGCGGTGGCGAGCCGCCGCCGGGCTTGATCCTGGTCCATGGACGTGACTCTTCCCCGGCGGAGCGGGAAGGTCACGCGTGGGGGTGGGTTTCGTCCGTCGGGAGGGACTCGACGACGAAGGTGCCCTTGCCGTGAACGGTGAGGATCAGCCCTCGTTCACGCAGGACCCGGGCCGCGCGTCGGACCGTCAGGTAGGCGACGCCGTACTCCTCCGCCAGGTCCCGCTCGGCGGGCAGACGGGCGCCCGGGGTCAGCTCTCCGGCCGAGATGCGGGCGGCGATGTGGTCGGCCACCGCGACGTAGACCAGCTGGGGGCCCTGCGGGGCGAACTCGGGGATCTGGCTGCGGTCGGTCACGCCCCGCCCGGTCACCCACCCCCGACCGGCGCCCCGGCCCCGGGTGCCGCGCCCCCGCCCGGCGGTCCCCCTACGCCCAGGAGCGGACGGCGCCGCTCGACGGCTTCCGATCGCCGCTGGAGCGGACGGCATGAACTACTCGGGCGTCTGGCTGTCACGGTACGAGTTCTTCAGTTCCTCGCGCGGCGAGACATGCGAGGCCAAGCACTACGTCGTGCTGCTTCAGCACGGCACTCGGCTGACCGGCCAGAGCCTGCCCGGAGCGTCCAGCAACCCGGGCAGTCCGCTCAGCCTCGACCTCACCGTCGATCGCAGTGTCGTCACCGGCTCGTGGGGCGAACAGACCGCAGCCGACGGCTACTACCAGGGCGCCCTTTACCACGGTGCGATCCAGATGCTCGTGGAACCGACCGGCCGGCGCATGGCGGGCAAGTGGGTCGGCTTCGGCAAGGACTTCGACGTCAACACCGGACCTTGGGAGCTGAGTCTCGTCGACACGTCCACGTCGAAGGCGACGCTCCAGAAGTACGGCCACGCCCGGGAGTGGCACCCCGGAGTCTCCTACGCGGAGAGGAACGTGGTCTGGAGGAACCGCGACCGGCAGGGTTCCTACGCGGCGGCCTCCTCCTCAAAGGGGAAGCGCGCGAGCGGAGTGGCGCCGGCGAAGAAGGTCTTGGCTCGGAGGAGGGACTGTTCGTCGGCGTGGATGCGGCCCGGTCGGGAGGCCGTGCCCATCAGTACGCCGCCGAAGTTCATGCCCAGGTAGGCCGCCGAGTGGTGCAGGGCCGTCTTCAGGCCTTCCGCCACCTCGTGTTCCTCGTGGGCCATCGCCGTCACGCCCCACAGCGTGCGGCCCGTCATGCGCTCCTTGAAGTCCGAGTCCGGGACGTTCAGCCAGCCCGACCAGTAGTCGAGGTAGCGCTTCGTCTGGGCCGACAGGGTGTACCAGTACAGGGGCGAGGCGATGACGATGTCCGTCGCCTCCAGCGTCGCCCGGCGCAGCAGCTCCTCGTTCTCGTCCGCCGGCCATCCGGTGGTCTCGTGCCGGCCGTCCTGGAAGTCGGGCAGCGGCAGCCGGTTCAGGTCCACCCAGCGCTGCGGCACCTCGGGCGGCAGCTGCGCCGCGGCCTCGCGGGCCAGGATCTCGGTGTTGCCGTCGGAGCGCGAGCTGCCGAGGACGAAGAGGAACGAGCGGGCGGACTTGCTCGTGTCGTCCCCGTCGAGTGCTCGGGGTGATCCACTTGCCGTCTCTAGAGTCATGTCGGTGCTCCGGTGTCAGGGGTGTTCCGGTGCCAACTCCCCTTTCCCCAGGGGTATTCCTCGGTCCATCGCCTCCCGCTATCGGCCCCATCGGCAGCGCCCCCCACTGGCTCGTGGACCGGCACCCGCCCCGTTCGTAGCGTCGTTCCCATGAGAAACGAGACCAGGGGAACCGTCGAACTCACCCTCGCCATGGTGCTCTCCGGCACCCTCGGCGTCTTCGTCGTCGAGTCCGGGGCGTCCCCCTTCACCGTGGTGTTCTTCCGGTGCCTCTTCGGGGCGCTCGCGCTCGGGCTCTACAGCCTCGTCCGGGGGTTCTTCACCGGGCACGGGTTCACCCCCCGGACGTTCGGGCTCGCCGCCCTCGGTGGCGTGTTCATCGTCTTCAACTGGGTGTTCCTGTTCGAGGCGTACGAAGCCACCTCCATCTCCCTCGCCACCGTCGTCTACCACACCCAGCCCTTCTTCCTGGTGCTGCTCGGGGCCGTCCTCACCCGGGAGCGGATCTCCGGCGGCAGGCTCGGGTGGCTCGCGCTCGCCTTCGGCGGGCTCGTCCTCGTCTCCGGCGTCCGGCCGGGGGACACCGCCTCCCTCAAGGGGCTCGGCCTCGCCCTCGCCGCCGCCGTGCTCTACGCCCTCGCCACCTTCGTCACCAGGCGGATCACCGGCGTCCGGCCGCATCTCGTCGCCCTCGTCCAGGTGCTCGTCGGGCTGCCCCTGCTGCTGCCCTTCGCCGGCTTCGGCGAGCTGGGCGGCATCGGTGCCGGCTGGGCCTGGCTCGTCGGGCTCGGGGTCATCCACACCGGGCTGATGTACGTGCTCATGTACGCCGCCTACGCCAAGCTGCCCACCGCCAAGATCGCCGTGCTGGCCTTCACCTACCCCGCCGTCGCCATGGGCGTCGACTGGGCCGTGTACGGGCATCACATCGGGCTCGTCCAGGCGCTCGGCGTCCCGCTGATCGTGCTCGCCAGCCTCGGGGTCACCCTGTCGGGGGCACGGACCCCAGCCTCCGGACCCGTACGGGACAACCCCGACCTCAGTCCGTCGGACTCTGCTCCCGCACCAGCCTCCGCGCCTGCTCCACGAACAGCCGGACATGCGCCGGAAGCCGCTTCCCCCGTCGCCACGCCAGCTGGGTGAACAGGGTGAACGGGGCCTCCCACGCCAGCTCCACCAGCGTTCCCGACGCCAGTTCCTCCGCCACCGTCACCCGGGGCAGCAGCGCCACCCCCAGGCCCCCGGCCACGCCCCGCTTCGTCGCCTCGATCGTGCCGAACTCCATGAACGGCGGCGCCCACTCCCGCAGCGCCCGCTCGAAGAGGTCGCGGTACGGGCAGCCCGGCTCGGTGCCCACCAGCTGCGCTCCGGCCAGGTCCTCGGCGGTCAGGGCCGTACGGCCGGCGAGGGGGTGGTCCGGTCCCGCCACCAGGACCAGGGGCTCGGGGGCCAGGACCTCCGACTCCAGGCCCTCGTGCTCCGTGCCGGGTTCCATCAGGAAGCCCACGTCGTACGTGCCCTGCCGCAGCGCCTGCCGGGTCGCGTCGCCGAGCGTGGGCCGCAGGGTGAGCCGGACACCCGGGTAGCGGTGGTGGAAGTACTCCAGGAGCGGCGGCAGCCGGTAGGAGGTCAGGGACTCCATGGTGCCGACGGCGATCGTCCCGGAGGGGTCCCCGGTGACCGCGACGGCCGTACGGGCCTCCTCCGCGAGCTCGGCCATCCGGCGGGCGTACGGCAGGAGGCGTTCACCGGCCTCGGTGAGCCGGATGCGGCTGCCGAGCCGCTCGAACAGCTCCACGCCGAGCGAGGACTCCAGCGACCGGATCTGGCCGGTGACGCTGGACTGGGCGTAACCGAGATCGGCGGCGGCCCGGGTGAAGGAGAGGACCTCGGCCACCTTCTCGAAGGTGGCGAGGAGCCGCAGCTCCATCAGCTCTCGGTGTCCTCGTCGCGCTCGCGCTTCTTCAGCTCTTCCTCGCGGCGGCGGAGGTCCGCCTCCCAGTCCCTCAGGGCCGAGTCGTCCTCGCCGCGCGGTCCGTCCGCCACCCGCTCGTCCTTCTTGTCGTCCCTGAGGGACTTCAGGAACTCCGGGTTGTCGTCGGGGGCCACCCAGCCGCCCGCGCCGCGCCCGGTCCTCGGCCGCCGCTCCTTGCCCGCGACGATCCAGCCGATCGCGCCGACCACCGAGAACAGCAGGACGACGATGGCCCAGACCGGCTTCGGAAGGTGCTTGACCTCTTCCTCCGGGGTGTTCAGGCAGTCGATGAAGGCGTAGATCATCAGCGCCAGCGGCAGGATGAACAGCAGCGCCCTGAGCATGTGGGACAGCCCCCTGGAAGCGGTGGCGGGGCTCGTTTCGCAGGCCCCGGTGACAGGCCAAGCCTATCGGGTGGCGGATACTTGCCCCCATGGCTTACGACGATCTCCGCTCGCTGCTCAGGGCCCTCGAGCGCGAAGGCGACCTCAAGCGCATCAAGGCCGAAGTCGACCCGTACCTGGAGGTCGGGGAGATCGTCGACCGGGTGAACAAGGCAGGGGGTCCCGCGCTTCTCTTCGAGAACGTCAAGGGCTCCTCGATGCCGCTCGCGATGAACGTCTTCGGCACGGACCGCCGGCTGCTCAAGGCCCTCGGCCTGAAGTCGTACGGCGAGATCAGCGAGAAGATCGGCGGGCTGCTCAAGCCCGAGCTGCCGCACGGTTTCGTCGGCGTCCGCGAGGCCTTCGGCAAGCTGGGCTCGATGGTCCACGTGCCGCCGAAGAAGGTGAAGGCCGGGGACGCGCCCGTGCAGGAGGTCGTCCTCACCGGCGACGACGTCGATCTCGACAAGCTCCCCGCGCTGTTCACCTGGCCCAAGGACGGCGGCTCCTTCTTCAACCTGGGGCTCACCCACACCAAGCACCCCGAGACCGGTGTCCGGAACCTCGGGCTCTACCGCCTCCAGCGGCACGACAAGCGCACCATCGGCATGCACTGGCAGATCCACAAGGACAGCCGGAACCACTACGCCGTCGCGGCGGCGAAGGGGGAGCGGCTGCCGGTCGCCATCGCCTTCGGCTGCCCGCCGGCCGTCACGTACGCCTCGACGGCCCCGCTGCCCGGTGACATCGACGAGTACCTCTTCGCCGGCTTCGTGCAGGGCAAGCGGATCGAGATGGTCGACTGCAAGACCGTCCCGCTCCAGGTCCCGGCGCAGGCCGAGGTCGTCATCGAGGGCTGGCTGGAGCCCGGCGAGATGCTGCCGGAGGGTCCCTTCGGCGACCACACCGGCTTCTACACGCCGCAGGAGCCCTTCCCGGCGCTGAAGATCGACTGTGTGACGATGCGGAAGCGTCCGCTGCTCCAGTCCATCGTCGTCGGCCGGCCGCCGACCGAGGACGGGCCGCTGGGCCGCGCGACGGAGCGTTTCTTCCTGCCGCTCCTCAAGATCATCGTGCCGGACATCGTCGACTACCACCTGCCGGAGTCGGGCGGCTTCCACAACTGCGCGATCGTCTCGATCGACAAGAAGTACCCGAAGCACGCGCAGAAGGTCATGCACGCCATCTGGGGCGCGCACATGATGTCGCTGACCAAGCTGATCATCGTGGTCGACAAGGACTGCGACGTGCACGACCTGCACGAGGTGTCCTGGCGGGCCCTGGGCAACACCGACTACGCCCGCGACCTCACGGTCGTCGAGGGCCCCGTCGATCACCTCGACCACGCCTCCTACCAGCAGTTCTGGGGCGGCAAGGCCGGTATCGACGCGACGAAGAAGCTGCCCGAGGAGGGCTACACCCGGGACGGCGGCTGGCCGGACATGGTGGAGTCGGACCCGGCGACGGCGGCCCTCGTGGACCGCCGCTGGAAGGAGTACGGCCTGTGACCACGGCCGCCGTACCCGGCGCCAGGCCGGGACGTACGAAGGCGTTCCTGCGCCTGGTGATGATCGAGCACTCGGTCTTCGCGCTGCCCTTCGCGTACACCGCCGCGCTCACCGCGATGTACCAGGTGGACAAGAACATCCACTGGTGGACGCTGTTCCTGGTCACCGTCTGCATGGTGGGGCTGCGGACCTTCGCGATGGCCTGCAACCGGATCATCGACCGCGAGATCGACGCGCGTAATCCGCGTACCGCGAGCCGCGAGCTGGTGACCGGCGCGGTGTCCGTGCGCTCGGCGTGGACCGGGGCCGGGATCGCCGTCGTCGTCTTCCTCGGCGCCGCGGCCCTGCTCAACCCGCTCTGTCTGGCGCTCGCGCCGCTCGCCGTCATCCCGATGGTGGTCTATCCGTACGGCAAGCGGTTCACCAACTTCCCGCACGCCATCCTGGGCCTCGCCCAGGCCATAGGGCCGATCGGCGCATGGCTCGCGGTGACCGGTGAGTGGTCCTGGGACGCGGTGATCCTCGGTCTGGCGGTGGGCGTCTGGATCGGCGGCTTCGACCTGATCTTCGCCTGTCAGGACGTGCGGGCGGACCGGGCGCACGGCGTGATGTCGGTCCCGGCCCGCTTCGGCATCCCGGCCGCGCTGTGGGGCGCCCGCGCCTCGGCGGTCCTCACCACCGGCCTGCTCGTCTGGTACGCCCTGGCGACCGACGCGGGTGTCTTCTTCTGGGTCGGCCTGGTGATCGTGGTGGCCGCCTTCTGTTACGAGCACTCGATCGTGAAGCCGCACGACCTGTCGCGGCTGAACCGGGCGTTCTTCACGGTGAACGGTTTCATCGGGATGGCGCTGTTCGTGTGCGCCCTGCTCGACCTGCTGGTCCGCGGGCTCACCCCGTAGTCCCCGGCCCGATGACGGATAGGCTCGACGGCATGAACGACGGCAAGCGCACCCCCTGGATCGTGGGGGTCTCCGGGGCGTCGGGTACGCCGTACGCGGCGTCCGTGCTGCGGGGTCTGCTCGCCGCGGGGGAGAGCGTCGACCTCGTCGTGTCGCGTGCCTCGCGGCTGACGCTGCTCGACGAGACGGGGATCTCGTTCAGGGACGCGCACTGGCGCGAGGACCTGGCGGCCTGGCTGGCGCGGGGCGCCGACGGGAAGCCGGAGACCTTCGACATGTCGGGGCGTCTTGAGGACGTGCGGTACTGGGCGGCCGGGGACCTGGCCGCGGGGCCGTCCTCGGGTTCGTACCCGGCGAAGGGGATGCTGGTGGTGCCGGCCTCGACCGCGGCGGTGGCGGGAGTGGCACTGGGGCTCTCGAAGGACCTGCTGCAGCGGGTCGCGAGCGTGACGCTGAAGGAACGGCGTCCGCTGGTGGTCGCCGTGCGGGAGACCCCGCTGAACGGACAGACGCTCAAGCACATGGTGGCGCTGGACGAGGCGGGCGCAGTGGTGCTGCCCGCCTCTCCGGCGTTCTACGCGGGGGCGACGCACATCCAGGACCTGGTGGACTTCGTCGCCGGGCGGGTGCTGGACGCGGCAGGGGTGCCGCATCGGCTGTACCGCCGTTGGGAGGGAGAGCTCGGCGGAGCGACCCTCCGGTCTGATTAGCGCTTCTTCGCGTGCTTCTTGGCGGCACGCTTCGAGGCGGCGGACTGCTGGTGGGCACGCGAGCGGTTGGCCATTTCCTGCAGCTCGCGCATACGGGCGTAGGCCATCTCGATCGTGTACACGGTGAACACCACTCCTGAAAGATCGTCTTTGATCAGCTGAAAGATTCACAGGGCGTCTTCCCTGTGTACCTTAGATTCTATACCTAAACTCGCGGTATCGCTGGACAATGGAAGGCATCTACCTATGGACGCCGTGGACAGGCAGCTCATCCAGGCTCTGCGTGAGAACGGACGCGCCTCGTACGCCGAGCTCGGCCGGCTCGTCGGGCTCTCCGGCCCCTCCGTCACCGACCGCATCAACCGTCTTGAGGCCGCCGGGGTCATCACCGGCTACCGCGCCACCGTCGACGCCGCCTCGCTCGGCCTCGGTGTGACCGCCCTCATCGGTATCTCGCTCTCAGACGCGGCCGACCACGAGGACGTGGCCCGCCGCCTCAAGGACCTGGCCGAGATCGAGGACTGCTGGTTCATCGCCGGCGACGACTCGTTCATGCTCAAGGTGCGCGTCGGCGACGTCGACGGCCTGGAGAAGACGATCCGCCGGCTCAGCGGCACCAAGGGCGTCTCCCGTACCCGTACGACGATCGTGCTCTCCACGAAGTGGGAGAACCGGGTCGGGGAGCTGCCCGAAGAGAGCTGACGCGAAGCGCCAATGGGGGCACCTCCCGCCCGAAGGGTGGGGGAGTACGGTTGGCAGGGTTTATTTCGGAGATAGAGGGAGGCGGCCGGAGATGGACGCTGGGCTCAAGCGGGAGCTGGAGCAGAAGGTCCGGGGCGGTGAGCGGCTGAGCCGTGAGGACGGCATCGCCCTGTACGAGTCCGACGACCTCGCCTGGCTCGGCGGTCTGGCCCACGAGGTCCGGACGCGCAAGAACGGCGACGTGGTGCACTTCAACGTGAACCGTCATCTGAACATGACGAACGTGTGCACCGCCTCCTGCGCCTACTGCTCCTTCCAGCGCAAGCCGGGTGAGAAGGACGCGTACACCATGCGCATCGAGGAGGCCGTGCGCCTCGCGAAGGCGATGGAGAACGAGAACCTCACCGAGCTGCACATCGTCAACGGGCTGCACCCCAACCTGCCCTGGCGGTACTACCCGCGCTCCCTCTCCGAGCTCAAGAAGGCCCTGCCGAACGTCTCCCTCAAGGCGTTCACCGCCACCGAGATCCACCACTTCGAGACGATCTCCGGGCTGTCCGCCTCCGACATCCTCGACGAGCTGATCGAGGCCGGTCTGGAGTCGCTGACCGGCGGCGGCGCCGAGATCTTCGACTGGGAGATCCGGCAGCACATCGTGGACCACAACACCCACTGGGAGGACTGGTCCCGGATCCACCGGCTCGCCCACGAGAAGGGTCTCAAGACCCCGGCGACCATGCTGTACGGGCACATCGAGGAGCCGCGCCACCGCGTGGACCACGTGCTGCGGCTGCGTGAGCTCCAGGACGAGACCGGCGGCTTCCAGGTCTTCATCCCGCTGCGCTACCAGCACGACTTCGTCGACATGCAGGACGGCAAGGTTCGCAACAAGCTCCAGGCGCGCACCACGATGGCGACCGGTGCCGAGGCGCTGAAGACCTTCGCGGTCTCCCGGCTGCTCTTCGACAACGTGCCGCACGTCAAGGTCTTCTGGGTCATGCACGGTGTGCAGACGGCGCAGCTCGCGCTCCAGCACGGCGCCGACGACATGGACGGCTCGGTCGTCGAGTACAAGATCACGCACGACGCCGACAACTACGGCACCCCGAACAAGCTGGGCCGCGAGGACCTGCTCGACCTCATCCGCGACGCGGGCTTCCGGCCGGTCGAGCGGAACACCCGGTACGAGATCATCCGCGAGTACCCGGGCCCGGACGAGAACCGGCGCGAGTCGCCGCAGCCGATGCGGGTCTGACGCCTCGGACAGGGAGAAGGGCCGGTGGGAGTTCCCACCGGCCCTTCCGCGTACGGCCCCGCGGCCGTGTGTGTCCTACGCCCCCGTGGCCGTACGCCCCCGCGGTCCTACGCCCCCGCGGCCGTACGCCCCCGCGGTCCTACGCCCCCGCGGCCGTACGCCCCCGCGGTCCTACGCCCCCGCGGCCGTACGCCCCCGCGGTCCTGCGACCCCGCGGCCGTACGGCCGTCACACCGCCGTGCGCTCCACCGGGATCCACGGCTCGGCCCGCGCCGTCGTCCAGTCCTCCGACGGCCGGACGGCCAGCATCTCGGGGCCGGGCCGGCTCGCGTACGGGTTCGACGGGAACCACTGGGTGAAGACGTCCCGCCACAGGTACTGGAGCGCCTGCGGGTACGGGCCCTCGTTGTCGAAGACCGCCCAGGTGCCGGCGGGCACGTCGAGCGCCCCGAACTCCTCCGGCACCTCGGCGCCGCTGACGACCCCGTGCCAGTAGTCCAGCTCGGTGCCCTCCTCGCGGCTCTCCGAGAGGTGCGTGACCGCCGAGACGACGCCCGCGGGCTCCCCGTCCGAGAGGCCCGCGAGCCGGGCCAGGGCCTCCTGGCCGATGGACCTGATGTGCGCGGCGATCGCCGGGTTCTCCCCCTCGTGGACCAGGGGGACGCGGGCCCCGCGCCCGATGATCCGGAAGGCTTCCTTCTCCACGACCCTGTACCGCATGCTGCTCTTCCCTTCGACGACGAGACGGAAGGACATCCGCGGCTGGGCGTGCAGCGCGGCCCCCGTGCGGCGGGCCTCGCCGGGGCCGGTGCCGTGCACCGCGCGGAACGCACGGGCGAAGGCCTCCCCGGAGCCGTAGCCGTACCGGACCGCGATCTCCAGGAGCATCCGCTCCCCGGCGAGCACCTCGGCGCCCGCGAGGGTGAGCCGGCGGCGCCGTACGTACTCCGAGAGAGGCATCCCGGCGAGTGCCGAGAAGAGCCGTCGGAAGTGGTACTCCGAGGTCAGGGCGATCCGGGCCAGTTCGGCCGGGTCGAGGTCGCCGTCGAGGCGCTCCTCGATGTGGTCGAGTGCGTGGTTGAGCCGCTCCAGCACGTGGTCGGTCCTTCCTTTTCCGTGCCTTCACCGTAGGAAGGGAGGGGCCGCGCGGACCCGACCATCCGTGCCCGGTGCGGTCGGGTCGCGTCGGCCGGTTCCGGTTCCGGTCAGGTCAGGGGCAGCAGCATGATGATGTCGTCGCGGTCGTCGCCGGGGGCGACCCGGATCGCGTCGGGGACGCGGCCGACCTCCTTGTAGCCGGACTTGGCGTAGAAGCCGTCGACGCCGGTGCCGCCCCGGCAGGTCAGCCGGATCGCCTCGACGGACTCGAAGCCCTGGGCGGTGCGGGCGGTGTGTTCGACGGCCGCCATGAGGTCGCGGCCGTACCCCCTGCCCTGGTGCCTCGGGTGGACCATCACCGTGTAGAGCCACACCCAGTGGCTCATCAGCGGGTGGGTGTTGAAGGTGAAGAAGGCGGTGGCGGCGACCTGGCCGTCCTCGTCGCGGCCGACGAGCAGCCGGGTGTCGCCCTCGGTCATCGCGACGAGGTGCTTGAGCAGGGAGGGGCGGATCGCTTCGGGAGTGACGGGCGGGACGAAGCCGACCGCACCACCGGCGTTGGAGACGTCGGCCCAGAGGGAGAGCACGCCGTCGCGCAGGGCGGGGTCGACCGGCGGGTCCACCTCGAACGTAAGGGTCATGAGTGGAGCTTAACTATTACGAAGGGGAATGCTCAAGGGGTGTTCCGGGGAACGTCCGGGCGCTCGCGACCTTGGGCCGTCCGGTTCGGGACCTTCGGCGGTGGAGCGGGGGCGGGGGCGGGCGTAGTTTGTGAATGCATTCACAAACTCTCACGAAGTGGCTTCGGAAGTGACTCGGAGCGACTCGCGAGTGACCCGCGAAGTGCATCGCCCGCACGTCGAAGCGATGGGGAAGAAGGTCCTGTCATGGCCGTCCACGCACCGCAGCGCACCACCCGCCGCGCCACCCTCCCCGGCGGCCGGGACGACGTCCTGGTCCGCTCGGCCGCGACCCGCCGGCTCCTCGCCGTCGCCCGCGTCCTGGTCGGCTTCTACTTCCTCTGGCCGTTCCTCGACAAGGCCTTCGGCCTCGGCAAGGCCACCCCGTCGGCCGGTGCCTGGGTCAACGGCGGGCATCCCACCGAGGGCTTCCTGCTCCACGGTACGAGCGGACCATTCGCCCACATGTTCGACTCGGTCGCCGGGGCCTGGTGGCTCGACACCCTCTTCATGCTCGGCCTCCTCGGCGTCGGCCTCGCGATGATCCTCGGCATCGGCATGCGGATCGCGGCCGGCGCGGGCACCCTGATGATGGCCTTCATGTGGCTCGTCACCCTCTGGCCGGGCGCCAACCCCTTCATGGACGACCACTGGATGATCGCCCTCGTGCTGCTGATCGCCGCGGCGACCGGAGCCGGGAGCTCCTACGGACTCGGCGGCCGATGGGCCCGGCTCCCGGTGGTCCGCGACCACCCCTGGCTGATCTGAACCGACGGGGCCGCCCCGGACCTGCGGGGCGGCCGACGGGTCCCCGGACCCCGACCCCCGCCCCAACCCCCGCTCCCGGCGAGCGCCCCTCCCCGTGCTTCACTGGAGGGGCGCTCGTCCCGTATGGGATCTTGGGTACTTTTCGGAACGTCGGAACGGAAGAGTGGACTGACATGCTCCGCTACACGCTGATGCGTCTCGGCATCTTCGCCGGATGCTTCCTCGCCCTGTGGGGTCTCGTCTACGTCGGCGTGCTGCCGCGCGGTCTCGGCGACTCGAACCTGCTCTGGGCCCTGGTGCTCTCCATCGTCATCTCCGCCCCGCTGAGCTTCGTGCTCCTGCGCAAGGTGCGGGACGACGCGAGCGCCGAGGTCGTCGCGAGGGTCGACCGCGCCAAGGGCCGGCTCGCCGCCAACCAGTCCCAGGAGGACGCGCTCTAGGAGCGCCCGCCTGTAAGGGTCGCGTAAGTAAGCTTCATCACAGATCATCCGCCCCTGGCGGGAGCTTCCAAGGCTCCCGCCAGGGGCGTTCTGTGTTTCGGAGGTCGGGGGCGGGTGCGTCCCACCCAAAGAACGACTTTGAGTATCTCAAAGTTCAAGTGTTAACGTGTTCGGCATGACGACAGTTGTGCGCCCCTCCGATGCCGCGAGCACCCCGCTCGTGGCGCGCCTGCATGTCGATCTCTGCCGCTGTATGTCCGCGGTCTGTTGCCGCGCGCTCTGACCCGGCATCATGCAGCGGCCCGCGTAAAGCGCGTGTGTGCCGCACCCCCGTCCCCGTATTTCCCGATACGCACCTGTGGAGTGTGTCTGTGTCCGCGTCCGCGACCACGCCCGAGAACGAGGCCAAGCCCTCGTCCCGCATACCGAAGGTCCCCTTCTGGGCCCAGATCATCGCCGGTCTGGTCCTCGGCGCCCTGCTCGGCTGGATCGCCCGCAGCCAGGACGTCTCCTGGCTGAAGGAGACCCTCGGCCAGGTCGGCGACATCTTCGTCCAGCTGCTCAAGCTGGCCGTCGCCCCGCTCGTCTTCTTCGCGATCCTGGTCTCGATCACCAACCTGCGGAAGGTGAACAACGCCGCCAGGCTCGCCAGCCGCACCCTGCTCTGGTTCATGATCACCTCGCTCATCGCGGTCGCCATCGGCCTCGCGATCGGCCTGATCACCAACCCGGGCGCCGGTACCGGCCTCACGCCGAAGGACGGCAAGCTCCCCAAGCACGAGGGCTCCTGGATCGACTTCCTGACGGGCATCATCCCGACGGACGTCATCACGCCCTTCACCGAGCTGAACGTCCTGCAGATCGTCTTCATGGCCGCCGTCGCCGGTATCGCCGCCCTCAAGCTCGGCGACCGCGCCAAGCCGATCCTCACCCTCTCCGAGTCGATCCTGGAGCTGCTCCAGAAGGCGCTGTGGTGGGTCATCCGCCTCGCCCCGCTCGGCACCGTCGGCCTCATCGGCTTCGCCATCGCGGACTACGGCTGGGACCTGATCGGCAAGTACGCGACCTTCACCGCTGATGTCTACGTCGGCTGCGCCCTGGTCCTCTTCGGCGTCTACCCGCTGCTCCTCGCGACGGTCGCCAAGGTCAACCCGATCCAGTTCTACAAGGGCGCCTGGCCGGCCATCCAGCTGGCCTTCGTCTCCCGCTCCTCGGTCGGCACCATGCCGGTCACCCAGAAGGTCACCGAGCGCCTCGGCGTCCCGAAGGAGTACGCCTCCTTCGCCGTCCCGTTCGGCGCCACCACCAAGATGGACGGCTGCGCCGCGATCTACCCGGCGCTCGCCGCGATCTTCATCGCGCAGATCTTCGACGTGCAGCTCGGCATCGGTGACTACCTGCTCATCGCCTTCGTCTCCGTGATCGGCTCGGCGGCCACCGCCGGTCTGACCGGCGCGACGGTCATGCTGACCCTGACCCTCTCCACCCTGGGCCTCCCGCTGGAGGGCGTCGGCCTGCTCATGGCGATCGACCCGATCCTCGACATGGTCAGGACGGCCACGAACGTGGCCGGCCAAGCGCTCGTCCCGGTGATCGTCTCCGCCCGCGAGAAGATCCTCGACCACGACACGTACGAGAACGCCTCGGCGTCCCCGATCGACGAACTGGCCGGCGACCGCGAGGCCGAGACGAAGGCCTCGGTGGCGGTCGCGGCCTGACCCCGGCCCCGTACGTACGGCCCCGCCGTTCCCCCTATGTGCCCCCTGCCCCGTCCGGGCAGGGGGCGCATGGGCTTCTGCGGGGCACCCGGTGGATCTTGGAAGCAGGGGTGGGCGGCCATGGCCGGTGGTGCGAGGGCGCGGCGGCTGCCGCGGGCCGTGCGGGAGCGGCGGATGCTGGACGCGGCCGTGCGGAGCTTCGCCCGCCACGGCTACCAGGCGGCTTCGATGGACGAGATCGCCGGGGTCGGGAGCCTCATGAAAGACGAGCGCTGGGCTCCCCGTTGAGCGTTACTTCACAGTAAGGTTACCGGCTAGTCAGCCGCTCTTTGGGCACAACGCACCGACGCACGACCTCAGTTCATCGCGAAGACCGAGGAGCCGCCCGTGTCCGTCGTCACCGCCGCATCCGGGAGCGAACCGGTCGCACCGCACAAGATCCTGGTCGACGGCGTGGTGCGCGAGGTGTCCCTGCCCCCGCTCGTCCCCCTGATCCGCCGCGGCTCCCTCGCCGACCTGCCGTACGACAACGCCCGCCAGGACCCGGAGGCGGTCCTCTTCTCCCGCAAGGGCCCGCAGGGGGAGTGGTACGACGTCACGGCCGCCCGCTTCGCCGCCGAGGTGCACTCCGTCGCCAAGGGCCTGATCGCCCATGGCCTCCGGCCCGGCGACCGGCTCGCCCTCATGGCCCGCACCGCCTACGAGTGGACCCTGATCGACTTCGCCGCCTGGGCCGCCGGACTCGTCACCGTCCCCGTCTACCCCACGTCCTCCGCCTTCCAGACCCGCTGGATCCTCCAGGACTCCGGCGCCGCCGCCTGTGTCGTCGAGGACGCCGCCCAGGCCCGGATGATCTCCGCCGAACGCCTGCGGCTGCCCGGCCTCACCCACCTCTGGGTCCTCGACACCGGCGCCGTCGACCAGCTCCGCAGGGCCGGCGCCCGGGTCGCCGACGAGGCCGTCACCGCCCGCCGCGGCCTCCTCACCCCGGAGACCCTCGCCACCCTCGTCTACACCTCCGGCACCACCGGCCGCCCCAAGGGCTGCGCCCTCACCCACGCCAACTTCTTCGCCGAGGTCGACAACGCCGTCCGGCTGCTGCACCCCGTCTTCGTCTCGGAGAGCAAGGAACCCGCCGCCACCCTGCTGTTCCTGCCGCTCTCCCACGTCTTCGGCCGGATGGTGGCGGTCGGCTGCGTCCGGGCCAGGGTCCGCGTCGGGCACGCCCCCTCGGTCGAGGGCGAGGGACTCCTCGCCGACCTCGCCGCCTTCCGCCCCACCTTCCTCCTCGCCATCCCCTACGTCCTGGAGAAGGTCTTCAACAAGGCCCGCGCCACCGCCGAGAGCGGCGGCAAGGGCGCCGCCTTCGACCGCGCCGCCCGGGTCGCCCGCCGGTACGGGCGGACGGCCGCGCCCTCGCTCCCGCTGCGGGCCGCGCGGGCGCTGTACGACCCGCTGGTCTACCGGCGCATCCGGGCCGCGCTCGGCGGCCGGGTCAGATACGTGATCTGCGGCGGCTCCCCGCTCGGCGCCCGGCTGGCCGAGTTCTTCGCGGGCGCGGGCGTCGAGGTCTTCGAGGGGTACGGACTGACGGAGACCACGGCCGCCTCGACGGTCACCCCGCCGCGCCGGCCGCGCACCGGGACCGTCGGCTGGCCGCTGCCGGGCACGGCCGTCCGGATCGCCGCCGACGGCGAGGTCTGGCTCAAGGGCGGCCATGTCTTCGCCGGTTACTGGGACGCCGCGCGCGGCGCCGCCGTGCCGTACACCGACGACGGCTGGTTCCCCACCGGCGATCTGGGCGACCTGGACGCCGACGGCTATCTGCGGATCACCGGCCGCAAGAAGGACATCCTCATCACCTCGGCCGGCAAGAACGTCGCCCCGGGGCCCCTGGAGGACTGGCTGCGCGCCCACCCGCTGGTCGCCCAGTGCGTGGTCGTCGGCGACGACCGCCCGTACGTCACGGCCCTGATCACCCTCGACCACGAGGGCCTGACGCACTGGCGCCGGATGCGGCACAAGGACCATCTGGCGCTCTGGGAGCTGACCCGGGACGAGGAACTGCTCGACGCGGTCCAGCGGGCGGTGGACGACGCCAACCGGCTGGTCTCGCGGGCCGAGTCGATACGGGCCTTCCGGCTCCTGACCGTCGAACTCTCGGAGGCGTCCGGGCACCTGACGCCGTCCCTCAAACTCCGACGGCGGGCGGTGCTGCGGGACTTCGCGCGGGAGATCGAGGAGATGTACGGGACGGGGGAGGAACCGTAGGCCGTACGTCTCGGCCCACGTGCCCCACCCGCCTCGTGCGTCTCACACCGTGAGGGGTACCTCGTGGATCTCGTCCGCCGCGTGGCCCGTGCGGGCGTGCACCCGCTGGACGGCCTCGGCGGACGGGCCGTGCGACAGGCAGTAGACGGTGCCCGACTCCGGGTCCGCCCAGGCCCGCTCGAAGTGGACTCCCTCGTCCTTCTCGACGGCGAGGTCGGCCGCGTGGGCCTCGTCCAGCTGCTCGGCCGTGATCCCCTTCATGCCCCGGTGGACGTCCATGTACGTACCCATGGCTCACACCTCCACTTCCATGGTGCGCCCTCAGGGCCAGAGCAGCTCGCGCAGCCAGCCGGTGGGGGCCGAGGGGTCGCGGCGGTAGCGGAGGCGCAGGTGGCGGCGGCGGGCGTCACCCTGGAAGAACTCGACCTCGGCCGGTTCGACCACATACAGCGTCCAGGTGGCGGAGGGAGCGTCCGGTTCCGCTTCGGCCCGGTGCCAGGCGGCCTCGCTCGCCTCCGCGAGGGTCTCGGGGGAGTCGAGTACCTCGCTCTGCCGGCCCACCAGGGCCGAGGCGAGGGCGCCGGTGGTGCGGGCGTGGAGGTCGGCGTACGCCTCCGCCGGAGTGCCGGTGGTGACATGACCCCTGACCCGGACCTGGCGGCCCTGGACCGGCCAGTAGAAGCCGAGCGCGGCCTCGGGGCGGGCCGCGAGCTGGCGGCCCTTGGCGCTGGTGGCGTGCGAGGCGAAGTGCCAGCCGCGGGCGTCCGCGTCGTGCAGCATCACCGTACGGACGTCCGGGCGGCCGGTCGCGTCGGCGGTGGCCAGCGAGAGGGTGTGCGGTTCGCTCTGGCCGGCCGCGACCGCCGCCGTGAACCAGTCGTGGAAGAGCGGCAGCGGCTCGGGCGGGGCGCCCGCCGGGTCGAAGGACGGCAGCTCGGTGTCCCAGACCTTCAGGGAGTGCAGGGCGTGGTGGAAGTCGGTCATGCGGTCACGGTAGGGCGTGCCGGGGCGCCGGCGGTGGCGGTGGGGCGCTCGGCACCGGGGGCCTTGACGGTGGTGGGGCGGGCCGGGACGGCGTAGTCCTCGATCGGGACCGCGTTCGCCGCCGACTGGATGCCGTCGCGGATCTTCTTCGCGATGAGGTTCTTCCACGGGGTCTTCGGCAGCGTCCGCACCATGAACATGCGCAGCGCGATCTTCCACCGGGAGCCGACGGTCATCTCCTTGACGAAGCCCTCCGCCAGCTTCTGGTTCTGCTCCACGCCGGGCCGCATGCGCCGCTCGTAGCGGTCGAAGGCCACGGTGTGGTCGCCGCCCGCCCGCGCCAGTTCCCCGGCGAGGACGTAGGCGCCGATGAGGGCGAGGCCGGTGCCCTGGCCGGAGGCGGGAGAGGAGCAGTGGGCGGCGTCGCCGAGCAGGACCACCCGCCCCTTCGACCAGCTTTCCATCTCGACCAGGGACATCGAGTCGAGGTAGAAGTCCTCGGCCTCGGCCGCGTGCCCGAGGAGGCGGGGGATCTCCCAGCCGTCGCCGCTGAACCGGTCGGTGAGCGCGCGCTTCTGGGCGGTGATGTCCCGGTGGTGGTGGGCGAGTTCCTCGGGCGAGGAGAAGACGAAGAGGTTCTTGGCGTCGCTCTCGCCGGCCGAGCTGTAGACGCAGACCAGCTTGCCGGGCAGCGCGTGGTAGGTCTCCCAGCGGTCCAGGCCGAGGTGGTTGGGGGCGGTGAAGATGGAGATGTACGCGCCGAGGTGGCGCTTGAACCGCTCCTCCGGGCCGAAGACGAGCTTCCGGGTGTGCGAGTGGAGTCCGTCGGCGCCGACGACCAGGTCGAAGCGGCGGACGGTACCGCTCTCGAACGTGACGGTGACACCGTGGGCGTCCGCGGGGTCGTCGTCGATCGCGGCGATCGAGTCGTCGAAGAGGTACTCGACGTCCTCGCGGGTCCGGTCGTGGAGGATGCGGGCGAGTTCGCCGCGCATGATCTCGTCGTCCTCCTCGACGCGCCCGCCGAAGATCTCGGCGGGCAGCTCGCCGACGGTGCGGCCGACGCCGTCGACGTACGAACCACCCCGCATGTCCGTGGAGTTGGCGCGGATCTCGTCCAGGACGCCCATCCGGCGGCAGACCTCGATCGCGGTGCCGCGGATGTCCACCTTGTAGCCGCCGGTACGGAGTGCGGGGGCGCGCTCGACGACGGTGGGGGCGAAGCCGTAGCGGTGCAGCCAGAGGGCGAGGGCGGGGCCGGCGATGGAGGCGCCGGAGATCAGGACGGTCTTGGCGGTGCGGTTCGCGGCGTTCGCGGTGTTCACGGCGTTCATGGCAGGACTCCTTGTCGGGTGTCTGCGGGCCGGTTCCCCTGCCCACAGACATGACTATACGGATGTCCTACACGACTGTCTATGACGCTTGTATAGATGCGTGGTCAGGAGCGGCCGAGCACCACCGTCCCCGAGGAGCAGAACCAGCCGCCCGTCCCCGAGGCCACCGCCAGCTCCGGCAGTGAGCCGTCCGCCCGCCGCACCTGCCGCCCCTCCGCCTCGCCGCGCAACTGCCGTACCGCCTCCACCAGGAGGAACAGGCCCCGCATCCCCGGATGGCAGGCCGACAGACCGCCGCCGTCCGTGTTCACCGGCAGCCCGCCGCCGCCCACCGTCAGGCGCCCCTTCTCGACGAACGGCCCGCCCTCGCCCTTCGCGCAGAAGCCCAGGTCCTCCAGGGTCACCAGGGTCATATAGGTGAAGGCGTCGTAGATCTCGGCGAGGTCGATGTCGGCGGGCCGCACGCCCGCCCGCTCGAAGGCCAGCCGGCCGCTGACCGCCGCCGGCGAGACCGTGAAGTCCTCCCACTCCGACATCGTGGTGTGCGAGGCGTGCTCGCCCGTGCCGAGCACCCAGACCGGGGCGGTACGGCAGTCCTGGACGTACTCCTCGGCGACGAGCAGCACCGCGCAGCCGCCGTCGCTGCGGATGCAGCAGTGCAGTTTGGTGAAGGGGTCCGCGATCATCGGGCCGTCGAGGACCTCGTCGACGGTGATCGGGTCCCGGAACATCGCCTCGGGGTTGAGCGCCGCGTTCGCCCGCGCCTGGACGGCGACCTCGGCGAGCTGCTCCAGGGTGGTCCCGTACTGGTGCATATGGCGGCGGGCGGCCATCGCGTACTTGGAGATCAGGGTGTGCCCGTACGGGACCTCGAACTGGAGCGGTCCGCGCGAGCCGAAGGAGAGGTTCGAGGTGCGGCGCCGGGCGCGGATGTCGGCGCGCGCGGTGGAGCCGTACACCAGGAGCACCGCGTTCGCGTGGCCCGCGGCGATCGCGTCGGCGGCGTGCGCGGCCATGACCTCCCAGGTGGCGCCGCCGACGGCGGTCGAGTCGACCCAGCGGGGCCGGAGTCCCAGGTACTCGGCGACCTCGACGGGCGCCAGGGTGCCGAGGCCGGCCGAGGCCAGGCCGTCGATCAGCGAGCGGTCGAGGCCGCTGTCCGCGAGGGCGCGCCGGGCGGCCTGGGCGTGCAGGGCGTAGGGGGTGGCCTCGTCGACCCGGCCGCCGTCGGAGAGGGAGACGCCGACGACGGCGACGCGGCGGGAGCTGCGTATGGTGGTGGGCATAAATCTGACGGTACATCAGATTCCTTCGATCGGAACCGGCGCATCTCTGGCAACCAGCCCCGCTCCCCCCTAGCATGACGCACCGTCAGATACGGAGGGAGCCACATGGACGCCGCCGACAGCGCAGCGCTCGCCGCCGGAACCGCCTCGCTCGCCGCCCCGCTCACCGACGAGCAGGAGGAGATCCGCCGCACCCTGCGGGACCTGCTCGCCGAACGGGCCGGGCCGCACGAGAACCGCGCGGCCACCGCCACCCCCCAGGGGTACGACCCCGAGCTGTGGGCCCGGATGTCCGGGACCCTCGGCCTCGCCGGGCTCGCCCTCCCAGAGGAGTACGGCGGCGTCGGCTGCGGACCCGCCGAACTCGCCCTCGCCTGCGAGGAGACCGGCCGGGCCCTCGCCCCCTCCCCGCTCCTCGCCACCAGCGTCCTCGCCGCCCCGCTGCTCACCGCCCTCGGCACCCCCGCCCAGCGCGCCGAACTCCTCCCGCGCCTCGCCGACGGGGGCCTCACCTGCGCCCTCGCCGTCCCCGGCAACGCCCTCGCCCTCGCCCTCGGTCTGACCGGCGACAACACCGCCGACGACTGGTCCGGCGGCGGCCGGGCGGGCGGCGTCCAGGCCCGCGCCGCCGACGGCGGCTGGCGGCTCTACGGCGAGGCCGCCCAGGTCGTCGACGGACACAGCGCCGGACTGCTGCTCGTCGCCGCCCACACCGGTGGCTTCGCCCGCAGCCGCACCCTGCTCTTCCTCGTACGGGCGGAGGCGGAGGCGACCCCCGGGCTCGTCCGCACCCGGCAGCCCACCCTGGACCTCACCAGGACCCAGGCCACCGTCCAGTTCCGGGACGCCGGGGCCGAACTCCTCGGCGAGGAACCGGCCGACGTGCTCGGCGCCCTCGCCACCACCGGCCGGGCCGCCGCCGTGATGATCGCCGCCGAGGCCGTCGGCGCCGCCCGCGAGGCCCTCGACCGGACCGTCGCCCACGTCGGCTCCCGCGAACAGTTCGGGCGGCCCGTCGGCTCCTTCCAGGCGGTCAAGCACCGCCTCGCCGACCTGTACGTCCAGGTCGAGGCCGCTCGCTCGCTCACCTACTGCGCGGCGCGCGAGCCCGGCCCCGGGCCCGAGAGCGGGCCCCTCGCCCTCGCCCACGCCCTGGAAGCACTGCGCGCCACCGCCGGGGAGTCCATCCAGCTGCACGGCGGCATCGGCTTCACCTGGGAGCACGAAGCCCACCTCTACTTCAAACGGGCCGCCTCCGACGAACTGCTCTTCGGCCCCGTACGGCGGCTCCGTGCCCGGGCGGCGGAACGGACCGGACTCTTCGGAGAGGTGGCGGCCTAGGGCCTGTCTGACGATTCGCGTCGGATCCGGCCGGGCTCGCGGGGCCCGGTGCCGCGCCTCGCCGCGTTGTCGTCGGCCGGCATGGCTCCGCCGTGACTCCCTCCTCCGCCTTGCGATCCACGGCACCAGGCCCCGCTCCCTGATCCCGCCAGATCCCGACGAAAGGCCCCAGATGCCCGTAGGACGAAAGCTCATCCAGAAGATGTCCTCGACCCGGACCTTCGCCCGGATCGGCCCGCACGTCGTGCCCGCCATGGACAAGGCCGTCCACCGGATGACCCGGGGGAAGGTGCTGCTCAGCGCGCGGATGCTGCCCGCGGTCGTGCTCACCGCGCGGGGCGCGAAGAGCGGGCAGCCGCGGGTGACCCCGCTGGCCTGCATGCCCGAGCCCGACGGCGGCTGGCTGCTCGTCGGCTCCAACTTCGGCCGCCCCGGCCACCCGGCGTGGACGGCGAATCTGCTCGCCCACCCGGACGTCGAGGTGAACTGGCGCGGCGCCGACGTGCCCGTACGGGCGGAGCTGCTGACGGGGGAGGCGCGGGCGGAGGCCTGGCGGGCGGCGCTGGAGTTCTGGCCGCCGTACGCCACCTACCAGGCGCGCGTGGAGCGCGAGATCAGACTCTTCCGGCTGACACGGCGCGAGGGCGGGGCGGCGGCGGGCGGGGTCTGAGGGGGCGACCCGGGGATTCAGGGGGGGGCGACCCAGGGCCTACGCCGTCGGGTCGGCCCCCTCCGTCGTGTCCGGATCCGTGTCCGGATCCGTGTCCGGATCCGTGTCCGGATCCGCGTCCGGATCGGTGCCGGGTTCCGTGTCCGATCCCGCCGTGGCCGGTCCCACCGGCACCGGTTCCGCCGCCGCCGGTTCCGCCGTCAGGATCGCGCGGGCCTGTTCCGCCGCCCGGATCGTGCTCTCGGTGACGAAGTCGAGGAAGCGGGCGATGTTCTCCATACGGGCGCCCGCCGGGGTCGCGGCGCCGAGGACGACGACGCCCTCCCGCGCGGTCTCGACGATCTGCGCGGTGGACCGGGCGCTGGCCAGCATCGACTGGTACCAGATGTCGTTGTCGACGGTGTAGCGCTCGCGCCGGCGCTCGTCGCGCTCCCGGCGGACCATGCTCTGGGTCTCCAGGAACGCGATCGACTTGGAGACCGACGCCGGGCTGACCTGGAGGTTCCGGACGAGGTCGGCCGCGGTGAGGCTGCCCGAGTCGGTCAGGCAGAGGGAGGCCATCACCCGGGCCGCCATCGGGGGCATGCCCGACTGCAGCATGACGTTCGTGAAGAGTTCCTCGTACGCGCGCACGGACCCGGCGTCCCGCCCGTGGGGCTGCTCCGGCGCGGGCGCCGCCGCCTTCGGTGCGGCCTGCTTGCTCCGGTGGGCGCGGTTCTCGGTGGCGCGGTGGGCCTGGTCGGCGCGGTAGCCGGTGGGGCCGCCGTTGCGCATGACCTCGCGGGTGACCGTCGAGGTGGGACGGTCGAGCCTCCGGGCGATCTCCGCGTAGGCGAGGCCGTCGGTCAGCCCCAGCGCGATCTGCCGGCGTTCCTGCTGGGTGAGTCTGCCGCCCGGCATCGTGCCTCCTTCGTGGTCCGTGGCGGCCCAGCATAGCGTTCACCTTCAGTTCATTGCAACGAATGGCCGATCTGCCGTTGCGTTAGGTTCAGAACCGTTGCAATGAATTAGGCCATGTCACCTGCAATTACGGGCTTCGTGCGCATCAAGGATGTTGCTCGATGTGGAAACGCAACGTAGCTTTTCCCTCATCGGAAACAACGGATCCAAGGAGAGCCACCATGCAGAAGTTCGCCACCGCCGCCCCCGTCACCGCCGTCCTCGACATCCCCGCCGGCCGCATCCGCCTCATCGCCGCCGACCGGGCCGACACCACCGTCGAGGTCCTGCCCGCCGATGCCGGCAAGAGCCGCGACGTGAGGGCGGCCGAGCAGCTCCAGGTCGGCTACGGCGACGGCGTCCTGCGGATCGAGGCCCCGGCCCCCAGGAACCGCATCCTCGGTACCCCCGGTTCCGTCGAGGTGACGGTCCAGCTGCCCGCCGGCTCCCGCGTCGAGGCGAAGACGGCCAGCGTCGAACTGCGGGTCGTCGGACGCCTCGGCGACATCGACTTCGAGAGCGCGCAGGCCACGATCAAGATCGACGAGGCCGCGAGCGCCCGTCTCACCGTCCAGGACGGTGACATCGAGGCCGGACGCCTCAACGGCCCGGCGGAGATCGCCACCCAGAAGGGCGACATCCGCATCACCGAGGCCGTGCGGGGCGAGGTCAGCCTGCGCACCGCCCACGGCGACATCTCGGTCGGCGCCGCCCGCGGGGTCTCCGCCTCGCTGGACGCCGGCACCAGCTACGGCCGGATCCACAACTCGCTCCAGAACAGCGAGGGCGCCGGCGCCGTCCTGACCATCCACGCCACCACCGCCTACGGCGACATCACCGCCCGCAGCCTGTGACCCGACCCGGCCCCGCCCCGTCAGAAGGAGCACCTCTCATGAGCAACCTGGCCATCGCGGCGAACGGGCTGCGCAAGTCCTACGGCGACAAGGTGGTGCTCGACGGCATCGACCTGGCCGTACCGGAAGGCACGGTCTTCTCCCTGCTCGGCCCGAACGGCGCCGGCAAGACCACCGCGGTCAAGATCCTCTCCACCCTCGTCTCCGCCGACGGCGGCGAGCTGCGCGTCGGCGGCCACGACCTCGCCGCCGACCCGCAGGCGGTCCGCGCCTCGATCGGTGTCACCGGGCAGTTCTCCGCCGTCGACGGTCTGATCACCGGCGAGGAGAACATGCTCCTGATGGCGGACCTGCACCACCTCTCCAGGCGCGAGGGACGGCGGGTCGCCGCCGAACTCCTGGAGCGCTTCGACCTGGTGGAGGCCGCGAAGAGGCCCGCCGCCGGCTACTCCGGCGGCATGAAGCGCCGCCTCGACATCGCGATGACGCTGGTCGGCGACCCGCGGATCATCTTCCTCGACGAGCCGACCACCGGCCTCGACCCGCGCAGCCGCCACACCATGTGGGGGATCATCCGCGAGCTCGTCACCGGCGGCGTCACCGTCTTCCTCACCACCCAGTACCTGGAGGAGGCCGACCAGCTCGCCGACCGCATCGCGGTGCTCCACGACGGCGTGATCGCCGCGGAGGGCACCGCCGAGGAACTGAAGCGGATCGTCCCCGGCGGCCACGTCCGGCTCCGCTTCACCGACCCGGCCGCCTACCGCTCCGCGCTCCTCGCGCTGGGCGAGGGCGCCGGGGACGACGAGGCGCTGTCCCTCCAGGTCCCCAGCGGCGGCAGCCAGCGCGAACTGCGCTCCGTCCTCGACCGGCTGGACTCGGCCGGCATCGAGGCGGACGAGCTGACCGTGCACACCCCCGACCTGGACGACGTGTTCTTCGCCCTGACCGGCGCCGACGTGCCCGGCCGGCGCACCCCGACCAAGGAGAACGTCCGATGAGCTCCCTCGCCCTCGCCGTCCGCGACTCGTCCACGATGCTGCGCCGCAACCTCCTGCACGCCCGGCGCTACCCCTCGCTGACCCTGAACCTGCTGCTGACCCCGGTCATGCTGCTGCTGCTCTTCGTCTACGTCTTCGGCGACGTGATGAGCGCGGGCATCGCGGGCGGCGACGCCGACCGCTCCGACTACATCGCCTACGTGGTCCCCGGCATCCTGCTGATGACCATCGGCAGCACCGTCATCGGCGCGGCGGTCTCCGTCTCCACCGACATGTCCGAGGGCGTCATCGCCCGCTTCCGCACGATGGCGATCCACCGCGGTTCGGTCCTCATCGGCCATGTCGTCGGCAGCGTCCTGCAGTCGATCGCCAGCGTGGTCCTGGTCGGCGCCGTCGCCGTCGCCATCGGCTTCCGGTCCACGGACGCCACGCTCCTGGAGTGGCTGGCCGCGTTCGGTCTGCTGGCGCTCTTCTCCCTGGCGCTCACCTGGATCGCGGTCGGGATGGGCATGGCGAGCCCGAACGCCGAGGCGGCCAGCAACAGCGCGATGCCGCTGATCCTGCTGCCGCTCATCTCCAGCGCGTTCACCCCGATCGACGCGATGCCGGGCTGGTTCCAGCCGATCGCCGGGTACCAGCCGTTCACCCCGGTCATCGAGACCCTGCGCGGTCTGCTGCTCGGCACCGGGATCGGCCACAACGGCTGGCTCGCGGTCGGCTGGTCGATCGCCCTGGCCGCGCTCGGCTACCGCTGGTCGACGGCCTCCTTCAAGCGCGACCCGCAGTAACCGGCATGGGTGCGGGACCTCCCGCGACGTGTACCGCCCGAGGGCGGCGTACTCCGACGAGGGTCGGGGAACGCCGCCCCTTCGGCGTTCGGGGGCCGTCGCCCGACTCTTCATCCGTACGACCCCGAGCGCGCGTACGACCCCGAGCGCGCGTACGCCGCCGCGCGCGTACGTCCCCGTCCGCGTACGTCCCCGGACACGGCGACGCCGACGGCGGTCCGTGGGGGCGGGCCGCCGTCGGCGTCGACGACAGGACGGGTGAAGGAGTGGGGCGGGGCTATCTGGTCGGCTTCTTGCCGGTGATGCCGAGGTGGACCAACAGGGCCAGGTTCGGCTTGAGTTCGGCCTGCTTCACGCCCCAGGTCGTGAAGCCCTTCTGGTGACCGGCGACCGAGGCCAGCATCGCCACCAGGGAGCCCGCCATGGCGGCCGGACTGACCTCCTTGTCGACCTTGCCCTTGGCCTGGAGCTCCTTGACCGCGTCCGTGAGGGAGTTGGTGACCGAGTTCAGGATCTTCATGCGGATCTTGTAGAACCGTTTGTCGCCCTCGGCGGCGCCGAGGTCCACGACCCGGAGGATCGCGTCGTGCTTGCGCCAGAAGTCCAGGAAGCCTTCGACGAGTTCCTCGGAGGTCTGCCAGCCGGCCTTGCCGACCCAGGAGCGGCCGGCGACCAGCTCGGTCAACCCGGCGCCCTCCTTGGCCATTTCCTCCGCGATCTCGAGAACCGCGCCCTCGACGTCCGGGAAGTACTGATAGAACGTCGCGGGTGAAGTACCCGCCTTCCGGGCCACATCGATGACCTTGACGTCCCGGTAGGGCGAGGAGCTGAGCATCTCACCGAGGCAGTCGAGCAGCTTCTGCCGCGTCGCCTGGCCGCGTCGTCCGGCCACGCGGCCGTCGACGGTGCGTACTTGTCCTGTCATGCCGTCAGCTTACCGAGGGGGTGTCGGCGCGCGATTCGGCCGACTGCAAATGGGGTGCACCCCTCTGCCGCCCGTGTTCTACGAGGTCGGCACGCGTGTCTCGATGGGCGGGGTGACGGCGGGGAGGGGCGGGATCGCGCCAGTCCGGGCGGGCGATGGAGGCGGCCTCGGGAGTCACGTACCCGAATAGGCTTATGAACAGCCTGTGGACAACTTCGGTGGACAACTCAAGCGCCCCAAGGGTTGTGCCCTGATAAATCGCCTATGTGTTCGCATGTCGGGGCGTGCGGGCCGGCCTCGGCGGACCTAGCGTGATTCCATGGCCGTACGCATTGAGGGCACCCCCTGCTGGGTGGACGCACAGCTCCCCGACCTTGAGGCGGGCAAGCGCTTCTACGGCGAGCTCTTCGGCTGGACCTTCGACCCCGCCCGCGACGAGGCCCTGCTCCGGGGCCGCCGGGTCGCCGGCCTCCTCCCCAAGCGCGACGGCCGCATGCCCACCACCTGGACGGTCTACCTGGCCACCGGGAACGCGGGCACCCTCGCCAGCCGGATCAGGGCCGCCGGCGGCCAGATGGTCATGGATCCCTACCCCGTCGGCCCCTTCGGTGTCCTGGCGCTCGCCGCCGACCCCGGCGGCGCCGTCTTCGGGCTCCGGCAGCAGGGCGACGAGAACGGCTTCGGGATCACGAACGAACCGGGCGCCTTCTGCTGGATGGAGGTGTACACGCGCCGCCCCGAGGCCGTCGACACCTTCTACGCCACCGTCTTCGGCTACCTCGGCCGCCAGGTCGACCCCGACGAGGGGGGCGGGGACGCCGGCTTCGACTACCGCGTCTGGTCGCCCCCCGGCTCACGGCCCGGCGACGACAGCGCCTTCGGCGGGCGGGCCGTGATCACCGACGACTTCCCCGCCGAGATGCCCGGCCATGTCCTCGTCCACTTCGCCGTCGCCGACTGCGACGAGGCCTGCGCGACCACCATCCGCCTCGGCGGCCGGGTCGCCACCCCGCCCTACGACACCCCCCACGGCCGCGTCGCCGTCCTCCACGACAACCAGGGCGCCCGCTTCGCGGTCCTCGCGGAACCCGCCGACGCCGGCTGACGGAGCCCGCCCCCACCGCCTGACCGCGCCGTTCGTATCCCCCGTCTGATATGACCTGCGACACCCCGATCCGCCCCCGGGTTCGCAACCGCGCCCTCGGACAGGAAGAATCAGGGCCAGGGCCGTACCCTCATGGCCCGTACGGGGAGGTGGCAGGCAAGTGGAACAGCTGACGCAGCACGACCCGAGACGTATCGGGCCCTTCGAGGTGCTGGGCCGGCTCGGCGCGGGCGGAATGGGTCTGGTCTATCTCGCGCGCTCGGCCTCGGGCCGGCGTGTGGCGATCAAGACCGTGCGCACGGAGCTCGCTGAGGACCAGCTGTTCCGGGTCCGCTTCACCCGGGAGGTGGAGGCCGCGCGGGCGGTCTCCGGCTTCTACACGGCCGCCGTCGTCGACGCCGATCCGCGCGCCGCCGTGCCCTGGCTGGCGACCGCCTACGTCCCCGCGCCCTCGCTCGAAGAGATAGTGAACGAGTGCGGACCGCTCCCGGCCCAGGCCGTGCGGTGGCTGGCCGCCGGCGTCGCCGAGGCCCTGCAGTCCATCCACGGCGCGGGCCTGGTCCACCGAGACCTCAAGCCCTCCAACGTCCTCGTCGTCGAGGACGGCCCCCGGGTGATCGACTTCGGCATCGCGTCGGGCGTCTCCAACACGCGCCTGACCATGACCAACGTCGCCGTCGGCACCCCGGCCTACATGTCCCCCGAGCAGGCCCGCGACTCCCGCAGCGTCACCGGCGCCAGCGATGTCTTCTCGCTCGGCTCGATGCTGGTCTTCGCCGCCACCGGCCACGCGCCCTTCCACGGCGCGAACCCCGTCGAGACCGTCTTCATGCTGCTCCGCGAGGGCCCCGACCTGGAGGGCCTGCCCGAGGAGCTGCGGCCCCTCATCGAGTCCTGCATGCAGATGGACGTCAGCCGCCGGCCCAGCCCGGCCGACCTCCAGGCGCAGCTGGCCCCGCATCTCTTCGGCCCCGGCAGCGACGACAGCGGGACGGCCTCGGCCTGGCTGCCGGCGAGCGCCACGGCCATGATCGAGACCCGTAGGGGTGGGCGCCGCCCGGCCCCCGTCGGCGTACCGGTGTCGCGGCGCACGCCCCCGCCGCCCGGGGACCCCCGCTTCCCCGAGCCCGCGCCCGTCGGCGGTGGCGCACCGGGCGGCGGCCGGCACGCCGGACCCGCCGAGAGCGCCGGGGGACCCGTACGCCTGGGCGGCGCGACCGTCCCGATCGGCCCCGGCCCCCGGGTCGCCGACACCCGCGCCGCGCTCGCCGTCGGCCGGGGCGCCGACGCGGGCCCGGCCACCGGCTGGATCCGGCCGCCCGGCGGCGGCCCGCACGGCGCGGATCACGGCTCGTACGCCGGGGAGCCCGGCCCGCCGCCCGGCTCCCGCCCGGTCGGGGTCCCCGCACAGGGCGCCGACCACACCGCCTCCCCGGAGCCCGGCCCCTGGCGGCCCTGGCGCTTCCGCATGTCGAACGACGTGTGGGGTACCCCGGTGGTGGAGGGGGACCTGCTGTACGTGACCTCTTTCGAGGTACACGCCCTGGACACCGGCAGCGGCCGGCGCCAGTTCAAGACCCGGGACGTGGCCTGGTCGATGGCCGTCGCCTCGGGCCGCATCCACGCCTCCGACGGACCCACGCTGTACGCCCTCGACGCCACCGACGGCGGCGAGCGGTGGCGGCTGCGCACCGACGCCTGGGTGTACTCGCTCCAGGTCGACCGGGGCACGGTCGTCACCGGCACGCGCGGTGGCGGTGTGCAGGGCTGGGAGGCCTCCAACGGCGCCAAGCTGTGGGAGATCACCGGCGCGCAGACCGACTTCGAGACCCCGGAGGCGGGGCCCGCCGTGCACGGCGACACCGTGTACGTGTGGCGGGAGGCCCGCCTCCAGGCCCTCGACGCCCGGACGGGCGTGGAGCGCTGGTCGTACCCGATCGGCGACGCCGCCTCCTGCGCGGGCGTGCCGATCCGGGTGGCCCCGGCCGAGGACGGCTGTGTGTACGTGTCCGCCGGGACGCGGGTCCTGTCGATCGACATCGCCGGGGGTCACGTCCGCTGGCACTTCGAGGCACCGGCCGTCTTCGTCTCGCCGCCCGCGTTCGCGCCGGGCCCGGCGGTCACCGGCGGCGGGGTGTACCTCTCGGACCACCTCGGCACGGTGTACGCGCTGGACGCCACCACCGGCCAGGACCGCTGGCGGATCGCGACCGAGCCGCGCCAGTCGACCGAGCCGGTGCTCGTCGCCGACGGCAATGTGCACGTCGGCAGCGGCAGCGCGCTGTACACGCTCGACGCGGTCACCGGCACGCCCCGCTGGCGGTTCGCGGCGGGCGGCGAGCTGGTCGGCTCCCCGGTCGTCGCCGACGGCCGGGTGCACTTCGGCTCGGCCGACCACGTCCTCTACACCCTGGACGCGACGGGCGGTCAGCTCCGCTGGAAGCTCGCGACCGGCGGCGAGATCACCGGTTCGCCGGTGGCCAGGGGCGGGGTCGTGTACGCGTGCAGCAAGGACCGCTGCGTGTACGCGCTGGACGCGGTGAAGGGCACGGCCACGGGGCGGGGTTCGGCGGGGCGCTGAGCCGTACGGGTCCTACGGGCGCTGCTCGGGCGGCTGGTCCGGCTGCTCGGGCGGCCGGTGCGGCTCCGGCTGCCCGTAGGGGTCGGGTTGCCCGTAAGGGTCGTGATGGTCGTACGTCTGCGTCGGGGGCGCGTCCGGCGTGCTCTCCGGCGGCGGGCCGTCCAGTGTCGGGTGGGTGGGCCGGGGTGCCTGGTCCACCCGGTGCGAGGCATGGGACCTGCCCGACATGACGAGCGCGCCGAGCAGCAGCAGGACCCCGCCGCCGAGGGCGTTCGCGACCCCGTCGCCGAGGCCCGTACCGTCGCCGCCCACCGTGAGCTGTCCCTGGGCCTGCCCGACCCGCACCATCCAGAGGATGGTGAAGCCGAGGACGACGACCCCGGCGAGGGCGACGAGCAGGCGGGAGCGCAGCACCACCCCGAGCACGGTCAGGAGGGCGGCGAAGAGGAAGGGCGCCAGGATCGAGCCGATCACCTCGGCCTTGGCGTCGGTGATGCCGGTGAACAGCTCGTCGATCGCGTAGTCGCGTCCGTGACGGCCGTCGTACCAGGCACGGAAGGGGCTCCAGACGGCGGCCGTCGCTCCGGCGAGAGCCAGTACCGCACCGGCCACGTTGCGGATCATCGATGCGGCCTCCTTGACGCTCCGGCTCTCGTTCCCGACGCTACGCCCGGTGCGGGGGGCCCGCCAGGCGGCGCGGGAGTGTGACGACAGGCCCTAGGGTGGCGCGGACACGACAGACGGGACGGGGGAGCGGTGATGATACGCACACGCGTGAAGCTCGCGGCGACGCTCACGGTGGTGGTGCTGGCGCTGACCGGATTCCACACCGGCAGCCACGGCAGCAGCAGCAGCAGCGGTGGCGGCGGGAAGAGCAAGAGCGGCAAGAGCAGGAGCCACGGCCACTCGGACGACGACTCGGGCGGCGGCTGCTCCAGCGACGAGAAGAGCAACGACGACTACGACGGCTCGGGCGGCTCGGGCGGCTCGGACGCGACGGTCACCGCGAGCCCGTCACCCACGTCGCCCCGGGTCGAGGTCGTGGTCGTGGACTGTGTGAAGCCCGCGCAGAACAGGCGCAAGGGGAAGCCGGCCCGTAAGGCGGACACCACGGCGACCCTGAGGATCACCTCGGACGAGGCGACCGAGGGGACCTACCGGGTCACCCTGGAGTTCAAGGGCGCCACGGGCTCGGCGGTGGACTCGGCCGAGGCGGTCGTGACCGTCGGGAGCTACACCTCGAAGACCTTCGAGGTCGCGATGAAGACCCCGAAGACCGTCGGCCAGGTGAAGAACTGCTGGGTGTACGACGTGCGCGAGCAGGAGCGCGCGCCCGGGTCCGCTACCGCGTCCTGAACCCCGCCCCCCGCCGGGTGAACAGCTCCGACTGCCGGTCCGCCGGCAGGTTCCCGAGGGTGACCAGGTGCGGCGCGTGCGCCAGCGCCTGCGCCCTGGCCGCCTCCTGCACCGACCACAGCGCCCGGACCGTGCCCTGGACGGCCTCCGTCGGGTAGGAGGCGATGACGGCGGCGGCCGTGCGGGCGGCCTCCAGCGCCGCGCCGGGCTCGGTCAGCTCGGAGACGAGCCCCGTCTCGTACGCCCGCCGGGCGGAGATCCGCTCCGCGTTGCCCATCAGTGCCATCCGGGCGATCTCTCCGCGGGGCATCCGCAGCGCCATGTGGACGGTCTCGAAGGCGCTGACCATCCCGTAGGTGGTGTGCGGGTCGAAGAAGGCGGCGTCCTCGGCGGCGACCAGGAACTCGGCCTCCCCGAGCAGATAGAAGGCGCCGCCGCAGGCCATCCCCTCGACCGCGGCGATCACCGGTTTCCACAGGTCGTTCGCCTTGGGGCCGATCGCGAGGAGGGGGTCGTCGATCGTGTACGGGGACGAGGGCTGCGGCACGTTCCCGGCGGCGTCCCGGTCGATCCCGGTGCAGAAGGCCCGCCCGCCGGCCCCGGTGACGATGATCGCGCGGACCTCGTCCTCGTACCGGAACCCCCGCCAGACGGCGCTGAGTTCGCGTGCCATCTCCAGGGTGACGGAGTTGTGCTTCTCCGGCCGGTCGAGGGTGACGACGGCGACCCCGGTCTCCTTGTCGCGCTCGACCCGGATGCTCATCCGCGCTCCAGGATCCAGCGGGGGACGGCGAGGCCGCCGGTCTCGGTGAAGGCGACCTTCACGCCGGCGCCGATCCGGAGCCGGGCCGGGTCGACCGAGTTCAGGGGGGCGTGCGGGGAGGCGACGACATTGCCGACGAGCCGGATGTGCGGGGCGTCGGCGAGTTCGACGAGCACCGCGTTGTACGGGGCCTGGGCCGCGTACTCGGGCAGGAGGGGCGGGTGGGGCAGGACGTACGACCAGATCCGGCCGCGTCCGGACATCAGGCGCCACTCGCTCGCGAAGGAGCGGCAGTGCGGGCAGCAGGGCCGGGGCGGGAAGCGCAGCTCGCCGCAGTCGGCGCAGCTCTGGACGCGCAGTTCGCCCCGTGCGGTGTACTCCCAGAAGGGGGCGCCGTCCTCGTCAATGACCGGTGTGAGCATCTGGATTCAGCTCCTGAGCAGGATGGCCGATGTGGGGACGCCCTCGCCCGCCGTGACCAGGCAGGTGGCGGCGTCGGGGACCTGGGCGGTGGAGGTGCCGCGCAGCTGCTTCACACCCTCGTTGATGAGGTTGAAGCCGTGGACGTACGCCTCGCTCAGTCCGCCGCCGCCGGTGTTGAGGGGCAGCCGGCCGCCGATCTCCAGGGCGCCGCCCTCGGTGAACGCGGCGCCCTCGCCCCGGCCGCAGAAGCCGTAGCCCTCCAGGGAGAGCGGGACGAGCGGGGTGAAGGCGTCGTAGATCTGCGCGACGTCGACGTCCTGGGGGCCGAAGTCGGCCTGTTTCCACAGGTGTCGGGCGGCGGTCCAGGCGGGGCCGGAGAGCGGGTCGTCGTTCCAGTAGTTGACCATGCCGTGGTGCTGGGAGGGCAGGCCCTGGGCGGCGGAGTGCACATAGACGGGCTTCTGGCGGCAGTCGCGGGCCCGCTCGGCGGAGACGATCACGCACGCCAGGGCGCCGTCGGTCTCCAGGCAGTTGTCGAAGAGGCAGAGGGGTTCGCTGATCCAGCGGGAGGTCATGTACATCTCGCGGGTGAGCGGGCGTTCGTACATGATCGCGGCGGGGTTCTGGTTGGCGCGGTTGCGGCAGGCGAGGGCGACGTTGAACAGGTGGTCGCGGGTGGCGCCGTACTCGTGCATGTAGCGGCGGGCGAGCATGCCGATCTCGTCGGCGGGGCGGAGCAGCCCGTAGGGGCGGGTCCACTGGCCTGGGGTGGGCAGCTGGACGGCGGTGTTCTTCCAGGGCCGGGGGCCCGAGCCCCGTTTCCTGGACCGCCAGGCGACGCCGACGCTCGCCTGGCCGGTGGCGACGGCGGCGGCGAGGTGGCCGACGGTGGCGCAGGAGCCGCCGCCGCCGTAGCCGACCTTGGAGAAGAAGGTGACGTCGCCGGCGCCGATGGCCTTGGCGACCTCGACCTCGTCGGTCTCCTCCATCGTGTAAGAAGCGAAACCGTCGACCTCGGAAGGGTCGATCCCGGCGTCGTCGAGAGCGGCGAGGATCGCCCGGCAGGCGAGCGCCTTCTCGGTCTCGGGAAGCTGTTTCGCGAAGGCGGTCTGTCCGATCCCGACGATGGCCGTGGCGTCCTTGAGCACCGAACCTCCTCATGGGGCAGCACTGCTGACAGCGCGTCAGGTTACAACTAATCTGACGGATAGTCAGCTACCGGAGGTGGGGCATGGACATGGACCCGGCTGGGGATCCGCGCGGCGACCTGGAGTGGGGCACGATCCCCGGGCTCGTCCGGGCGGCGGCCGAACGCCACGGGCAGCGGGAGGCCGTCGTCGACGGCCGCGTCCGCGTCAGCTACGCCGAACTCGGCGAACGCGTCGAGCGGGCCGCCGCCGGCTGCATCGCCACCGGCGTACGGCCCGGGGACCGGGTCGCGGTCTGGGCCCCCAACACCCTCGACTGGATCGTCTCCGCCCTCGGCGCGGTCAGCGCCGGCGCGGTCCTCGTCCCCCTCAACACCCGCTTCAAGGGCACCGAGGCCGCCCAGATCCTCCAGCGCTCCCGGGCCAGGCTGCTCTTCGTCACCGGCACCTTCCTCGGCACCTCCTACGTGGCCTCCCTGCGCCGCTCGGGCATCGAACTCCCCGACCTGGAACGCGTGGTGGTCCTCGGCGACACCGCCCCCGACGAGGAGGGCTGGACGACCCTGAAGGCCTTCCTCGCGGAGGGCGACGCCGTCCCGGCCGAGCGTGTCCGCGCCCGCGCCGACGGCATCGACCCCGAGGCCCCCTCCGACATCATCTACACCTCCGGCACCACCGGCCGCCCCAAGGGCGCCGTCATCAGCCACGCCCAGAGCCTGCGCTGCTACGCCATCTGGTCCGAACTGGCCGGGCTCCGGGAGGGCGACCGCTACCTCGTGGTCAACCCCTTCTTCCACACCTTCGGCTACAAGGCCGGCATCCTCGCCTGCCTGATGCGGGGCGCGGTGATCGTCCCGCAGTCCGTCTTCACCGTCGACACCGTCCTCGCCAACATCACCGCCGAACGCATCACCGTCCTGCCCGGCCCGCCCACCCTCCACCAGTCCCTCCTGGACCACCCGGCCCGCGCCGCCCAGGACCTCTCCACCCTCCGCCTGGTCGTGACGGGCGCGGCCGTGGTCCCGCTCCGCCTCGTCGAACGCCTCCGCTCCGAGCTGGGCGTCGGCACCGTCCTCACCGCGTACGGGCTCTCCGAGTCGAGCGGCATCGCCACCATGTGCCGCCGCGACGACCCGGACGGGACGATCGCCTCGACCTCCGGCCGTCCGATCCCCGGCACCGAACTCCGCGTCTCCGACACCGGCGAGGTCCTGGTCCGCGGCCACCACGTGATGAGGGGCTACTTCGAGGACGAGGCGGCGACGGCGGCGGCGATCGACGAGGACGGCTGGCTGCGCACGGGAGACATCGGCGTCCTCGACGAGACCGGCAGCCTCCGCATCACCGACCGCCTCAAGGACATGTTCATCGTCGGCGGCTTCAACGCCTACCCGGCGGAGATCGAACAACTCCTCGGTCTTCACCCCGATATCGCGGACGTCGCGGTCATCGGCATCCCGGACCCCCGCCTGGGCGAGGTGGGCAAGGCCTTCGCGGTCCGCCGCCCTGGCTCCCGGATCACAGCGGACGACCTGATCGCCTGGTCCCGCCGCGAGATGGCCAACTACAAGGTCCCGAGAGAGGTCGAGTTCGTCACGGAACTCCCGAGGAACGCGAGCGGGAAGGTGGTGAAGGGGGAGCTGAGGACGGGGGCGTGAGGCGGGGACGGCGCACGCCGAAGGGGCCGGGCGTGTGCCCGGCCCCTTCTGTGTGCGGTGGTCCGATCGCGTTGCGCACGGGCCCTGCCGGGTGGATTCCCCCCGGATCCCTCCCGGCGTCCCCCGGGCCCGTGTGCTCCCCCGTCGACCGGTCCTCCGCGGTCGGCCCCGGCAGCTCCCCCGAAGTCGCCGCCGTGACCGTTCCCCGTCGGGTGTGGCTTAGTTGGCCGGCTCGGTGGTGGCGTGCAGGTCGTCGGCCGTGGCGGCGGGCGCCTGCTCCGGGTGGAGGATCTTGTCCGCGATCGCGTTCGCGGGCTCGGAAGTGGCGTGCAGGTCCTTGACGGCGATCTGCTCGCTGCCGGTGCCCGTGGCGTGCAGGTCCTGCGGCGTGATGATCGGGTCCTTGGCGTCGGTGTCGCCCATGGCGATCCCCTCCTGGTGATGGCTTCGCGTGCTGGTGGGTGGAGCCCGTCCGGCTGTTCCCCCGTGGACGGTCGGACGGGCTCCTTCGGGCCGATCACCCTAGTGCGTCCGGGTGGTGACCTCACCGGCGACCCGTCTGCCCCCCGACACGACGGATCGATGAGATGAAGTCTGCCGGGGGGCGATAAACGAATGATGAACGCCCGCCGTAAGGGCCGTCAGGCGGCTGCCCGGGAAGCCAGCAACGACCTCACCTCGGATGCCTCGGGCACCGACAACTTCTCGTAGATGTCGAGCGCTTCCTGCCAGCACACCTGGGCGCGGCCCGACTGCCCGATGCCCGTGAGGGCCCGGCCGAGCACCGTGAGGACCTGGCCCCTCCGCCAGTCGCCGCCGATGCCCCGGAGCACGGTCAGCGCCTTCTCCGCGCACGCGGCAGCCGCCCCGTACCGTCGGGCGGCGATGTCGACCTCCGCGATACGGAAGAGGCTCATGCCCTCCCAGAGCCGCTGGCGGCAGTCCACGAAGACCGCGAGCGCCTCGCGGAGCCGTTCGCCCGCCCCCGCGAGCTGCCCGCTCTCGGTGAGCGCGAGTCCCAGGGCGTAGCGCCCGTTCGCGCCCCTCAGCGCATGGCCCATCTCGTCGTACATGTCCACGCCCTGCTGGGCCATGCGGACGGCGTCCTCCTTCCGGCCCGTCGCGAGCCGGATGCGGGAGAGGTTGCAGAGGGCCGCGGCCTCGCCGGCCCGGTCCCCGGCCTTGCGGAACTCGGCGATGGCGAGGGTGAGGTGCTTGTCCCCGTCCTCGTACCGGGTCTGGTAGAGCGCGATGGCGCCCCTGGCGTTCGAAGCCCAGCAGGTGGGGAGCGGGTCGTCGACGGACCGGGCCATCCGGACGACGTCCTCGGCCTCCCGCTCGGCCTGGTCGAAGCGGCCCTGGTGGTGGTGGACGTACGCCAGGGTCAAAGCCGCCCGGCACTCCGCACGGACGTCGCCGCTCCTGCCCGCCGCCCCCCGCAGCACCGTCGCCACCGCCTCGTACTCCTTGGAGTTCGCGCCCGACTCCGCCAGGTCCAGCGACGCCCACAGCAGGTCCACCGCGCGGCGGAGGGTGCCCGGGGACGAGGCCGACCGGCGGACCGTGGCCAGGAGGCAGTTCGCCTCGGCGTACAGCCAGTCCTGGGCCTCGTGGCGGTCGGTGAAGGTGAGGCCCTCGTACGCCGTGGGTTCCAGGTGGTCGACCAGCCGGTCGCCGGGGCGCTCGATCGCGTACACCCGCGCCGCCGTCGAGAGGTAGAAGTCCAGGAGCCGGGAGAGCGCCGCCTCCTTCTCCGACGGGGGCTGCTCGTCGCGGTCGGCGCACGCGCGCGCGTAGAGGCGGACCAGGTCGTGGTACCGGTACCGGCCCGGCGCCGCCGACTCCAGGAGGGACGTGTCCACCAGGGCTTCCAGGAGGTCTTCCGTGTCCCACTGCGGCAGGTCCAGGACCGCCGACGCCGCCGCGAGCGAGATGTCCGGGCCGTCGGCCAGGCCGAGCAGCCGGAACGCGCGCGCCTGGGCCGGTTCCAGCTGCCCGTAGCCGAGTTCGAAGGTCGCCTTGACCGCCAGGTCGCCCGCCTGGAGCTCGTCGAGCCGCCGGCGCTCGTCCGCCAGCTTCGCCGCGAGCACCGAGACCGTCCAGGTGCGGCGGGCCGCCAGCCGGGACGCCGCGATGCGGATCGCGAGCGGGAGGAAACCGCAGGCAGCGACCACGTCGAGGGCCGCCTCGCGCTCCGACCGCACCCGCTCCTCGCCCACGATCCGGGTGAACAGCTGGAGTGCCTCGTCCGGGGACATCACGTCCAGGTCCACCAGGTGCGCGCCCGCCAGGTCGACCATCCGGATGCGGCTGGTGACGAGCGCCGCGCAGCCCGCCGTGCCGGGCAGCAGTGGCCGGATCTGGGCGGCGTCACGGGCGTTGTCCAGGAGGATCAGGACCCGGCGGCCGTCGAGCGTCGAGCGGTACAGCGCCGCCCGGTCGTCGAGCGAGTCCGGGATGGCCGAATCCGGGGTGCCGAGCGCCCGGAGGAAGGAGCCGAGGACCGTCTCCGGCGCGGCGGCCCGTGAGCCCGCGCCCTGGAGGTCCACGTACAGCTGCCCGTCCGGGAAGTGCGGCCGGGCCTCGTGCGCCACGTGCACCGCGAGCGTCGTCTTGCCGACGCCGCCGATGCCCGCGAGCGCCGAGACCGCCATGACATGGCCCTCGGCGGTGGCCAGTCGGGCGCCGAGCTCCCGCACGCACGACGCTCGGCCCGTGAAGTCCGGGACCGTCGCCGGGAGCTGGGCCGGGCGCGCGACCGTCGCCGCCGCCGGGGCGGCCTCCTCGACCGGGCGGGCCAGTTCGGCGTCGGCCTGGAGGATGCGCTGCTGGAGCCGGGAGAGTTCGGGGGTGGGGTCGACGCCCAGCTCGTCGGCGAGGAGCCGGCGCGTGTCGGCGTACACGGCGAGCGCCTCCGCCTGCCGTCCGCTGCGGTAGAGCGCCAGCATGAGGAGTTCGCGCAGGCGCTCCCGCAGCGGGTGCGCGGCGGTGAGCGCGGTCAGCTCGGACACGGCCTCCGCGTGTGCGCCGATCTCCAGGTCGATGTCCAGGCGCGTTTCGAGGAGCGTGAGCCGCCATTCCTCCAGGCGGGTCCGCTGCGTCTCGGCGTACGGTCCCGGTACGGAGGCCAGCACCTCGCCGTCCCACAGGTCGAGCGCCTCCGCGAGCCGCGCGCGGGCGGCCGTCCGGTCCCCGGCGGCCCGCAGCTTCTCGGCCTCCGCGGCCAGTTCCTGGGCGGCGGTCAGGTCGAGCGCGGCGGCGGAGGTCCGCAGGGCGTAGCCGCCGGACTCGCTGACCAGGACCTTCGGGTCGAGGGCCTTGCGGAGCCGGGAGGCGTACGTACGGACCGCCGCGAGCGCCTGCGAGGGGGGTTCCTCGCCCCAGAGCGCGTCGATCAGCTCGTGCGCGGTGGCGGTCCGCCCCCCGCGCAGGAGCAGGGCGGCGAGCAGCGCGCGCTGCTGCGGGGAGCCGGTGGGGACGGGGGCGCCGTCGCGCCAGGCACGGACGGGGCCGAGCACGCCGAAACGCAGCTCGGCGCCGGAGCCATCGGCCACGCCGGGACCCGCGTCCGTACCCGTGCCGGGACGCGCGTCCGTACCCGTGCCGGGACCCGTGCCCGCGTCCGTACTCACCTCGGAGCCCGACCCCGCGTCCTTCCGCGGAGCCCGCTGCACCGGAACGCGCGGCCCGTCTTCACGCTCCATAGCTCCCCCTGCCCGTACCGCTGGTTTCGCCCAGGACAGTCTGCCTTGTCCGGAGCGAGTCCGTCAGCATCGGGTGGGCCCCGGGGCAGGGCCGGTACGAGGCCGTTGCGCGACCGTTGTACGGCACGACAGCTGACGGACCGTCAGATCAGCGCTACCGTGAAAGCCATGGAGAGCATGGAGAGCACGGAGAACACCGAGACGTTCCCGAGGATCATCTCGGTGGACGACCACACCGTGGAGCCCCCGCACGTCTGGCGGGACCGGCTTCCGTCCCGGTACCACGACACCGGCCCCCGGATCGTTCGCGCCCCGCTGAAGGAGATGACCTTCCTCGGCGGGAAGTTCGCCCCGGTCATGGGGGCCAAGGGTGACGAGGGCCCGGTCGGTGACTGGTGGGTCTACGAGGACCTGCACCGGCCCCTCACCCGGCTCGACACCGCCGTCGGCTACGACCGGGACGAGATACGCCTCGAAGTCATCACGTACGAGCAGATGCGGCCGGGTTCGCACTCGGTGCCCGACCGGCTGGCCGACATGGACGTCAACCACGTCCAGTCCGCGCTCTGCTTCCCCACCTTCCCCCGCTTCTGCGGGCAGACCTTCACCGAGGCGAGCGACCGCGAGCTGGGGCTGCTCTGCGTCCGCGCCTACAACGACTGGATGGTGGAGGAGTGGTGCGGGCCCGAGGCCCACGGGCGGCTGATCCCGCTCACGCTCATCCCGCTCTGGGACCCGGAGCTGGCCGCCGCCGAGGTGCGCCGCAACGCCGCGCGCGGGGTCAGGGCCGTGGCGTTCTCGGAGATCCCGCCGCACCTCGGGCTCCCCTCGGTCCACACCGACCACTGGGACCCCTTCTTCCGGGCCTGCGACGAGACCGGCACGGTCATCGCCATGCACATCGGCTCGTCCAGCCGGATGCCGTCCACCTCGGCCGACGCCCCGCCGGCTGTCGGCTCCACGATCACCTTCGCCAACTGCTGCTTCTCGATGGTCGACTGGCTGATGAGTGGCAAGTTCGAGCGCTTCCCCAACCTGAAGATCATGTACGCGGAGGGGCAGATCGGCTGGATCCCGTACATCCTGGAGCGCGCTGACGTCGTCTGGGAGGAGAACCGGGGCTGGGGCGGGGTCGCGGACAAGGTGCTGCGCCCGCCGTCGGAGCTGTTCGCCGGGCATGTCTTCGGCTGCTTCTTCGACGACGCCTTCGGGCTGCGGAACCTCGACGCGATCGGGGCGGGAAACGTCCTGTACGAGACGGACTACCCGCACTCGGACTCGACCTGGCCCAAGTCGCGGGAGGTCGGCGAGGCGCAGATGGGTCATCTGGCCCCGGAGGTCGTCGACCGCATCGTCCGAGGCAACGCGATCGACCTCCTGGGTCTCACGAAGGACGGCCTCTGGGCCCCCTGACCGAGGGTCGCCCGGCCGGGTCGCCCCCACCCCTTGCCTGATGGACCGTCAGATACGACCATGGGCCCCGCCCAGTGAAGTGACGGTCCGTCAGGCGCCGGTGTCGAGGAGGTCCCATGGTGGTCTACGGGATGCAGTTGCCCGTTCAGTCGCAGTCCGTGCTCTATGCCGAGCCCTGGGAGGCGGACGCCGGGCCCGGTGATCTGCTGGCCGTCGCGCGGGCCGCCGAGGAGTACGGCTTCGACTACCTCGCGAGCTGCGACCACGTCGCCATCCCGCGCCGGCTCGCCGAGGCCATGAGCACCGTCTGGTACGACCCGGTCGCCACGCTCTCCTTCCTCGCCGCCGCCACCCGGCGGGTCCGGCTCCTCTCGCACGTCGCCGTCGTCGGGCTGCGCCATCCGCTCGTCACCGCCAAGGCGTACGCGACGCTCGACCACCTCTCCGGCGGCCGGCTGGTCCTCGGGGTCGGCGCCGGGCACGTCCAGGAGGAGTTCGAGGCGCTCGGCGTGGACTTCGCGCGCCGGGGCGCCGTGCTCGACGAGACCGTCGACGCGCTGCGGGCCGCACTCGGCCCCGAGGAGTACCCGGAGCACCTGGGGGAGCGGTTCGCCTTCAAGGACCTGGGCCAGCGGCCCCGGCCCGCGCAGCCGCGGGTCCCGCTCTGGGTGGGCGGCTCCTCCCCGGCCGCCGTGCGCCGCGCCGCGCTCAAGGGCGACGGCTGGCTCCCGCAGGGCGACCCGCGCGAGCAGCTCGCCGAGCAGATCCGGAAGCTGCTGCGGCTCCGCGCCGAGGCCGGGATCGCCGAGCCGATCACCGTCGGCGCCATCGCCGAGCCGCTCTACGTCGGCGCGCCCGCCTGGCGGGTCGGCCGGCGCACCCTGACCGGCGCGCCGGAGGAGATCGCCGCCTCCCTGCGCGCGTACGGGGAGATGGGCGTGCACCAGATCCAGGTCCGGTTCCGCTCCCGGAGCCGTACCGAACTCATCGACCAGATGGCGGCCTTCGGCACGGAGGTCGCCCCTCACTTGTAGGGAGTACGGACATGGGCAAACTCGACGGGCGGGTCGTCCTCGTCACCGGAGCGGCGCGCGGGCAGGGCGAGCAGGAGGCGCGGCTGTTCGCCGCCGAAGGGGCCCGGGTCGTCCTCGCGGACGTCCTCGACGAGGCCGGTGAGGCGCTGGCCAAGGAGCTGGGGGAGGAGCGGGCCGGGTACGTCCACCTGGACGTGACGGAGGAGGCCGACTGGGCCGCCGCCGTGGCCTTCGCCAAGGAGCGGTTCGGGAAGATCGACGGGCTGGTCAACAACGCCGGCATCCTCCGCTTCAACGAACTGCTCTCCACCCCGCTGGAGGAGTTCCAGGCGATCGTCTCCGTCAACCAGACCGGCTGCTTCCTGGGCATCCGGACGGTCGCGCCCGAGATCGCGGCGGCCGGCGGCGGCACGATCGTCAACACCTCCTCGTACACGGGGCTCACGGGGATGGCCGGGGTCGGCGCCTACGCGGCCTCCAAGCACGCCGTCCTCGGGCTGACCAGGGTCGCGGCCCTGGAGCTCGCCTCGAAGGGGATCCGGGTGAACGCGGTCTGCCCGGGGGCGATCGACACCGCCATGAGCAACCCGGAGGGCGTGGACCCGGCGGCCACGGCCGAGCTGTACCGGAAGCTCGTGCCGCTGGGGCGGATCGGGCGTCCGGACGAGGTGGCGGCCCTCACCCTCTTCCTGACCGGGGAGGAGTCGGCGTACATCACGGGCCAGCCGTTCGTGATCGACGGCGGCTGGCTGGCCGGGGTCAGCCTCTTCTGAGAGGCGCGCCGGCCCGTAGCTGACGACTCATCAGGTATTGACCGCACCTGCCGCGCGGTGCGACAGTCGGGCACATCGCAAATCTGACGGCGCGTCAGAAACTCCGTCAGACACTCACGAGGACGGTGAACCCCCTTGGAATTCGGGATCTTCGTACAGGGATACGTCGGCAAGCGAGCCGAGACCGATCCCGAAGCCGAGCACAAGGCGCTCATGGAGGAGACCGAGTACGTCATCCAGGCGGACAAGTCCGGGTTCAAGTACGCCTGGGCGTCCGAGCACCACTTCCTGGACGAGTACTCGCACATCTCCGCCAACGACGTCTACCTGGGCTACCTCGCCCACGCCACCGAGCGCATCCACCTCGGCTCCGGCATCTTCAACCCCCTCGCCCCGGTCAACCACCCGGTGAAGGTGGCCGAGAAGGTCGCCATGCTCGACCACCTCTCCGGCGGACGCTTCGAGTTCGGCTCCGGCCGCGGCGCGGGCTCCCACGAGATCCTCGGGTTCATGCCGGGCATCACCGACATGAACCACACGAAGGAGATCTGGGAGGAGACGATCGCCGAGTTCCCCAAGATGTGGCTCCAGGAGGAGTACGTCGGCTTCCAGGGCAAGCACTGGTCGCTGCCGCCCCGCAAGATCCTTCCCAAGCCGTACGGGAAGTCGCACCCGGCCATGTGGTACGCGGCCGGCTCCCCCTCCTCGTACGCGATGGCCGCGAAGAAGGGCCTCGGCGTCCTCGGCTTCAGCGTGCAGAAGGTCTCCGACATGGAGTGGGTCGTCGACTCCTACAAGACCGCGATCAAGGAGGCCAAGGCGGTCGGCGACTTCGTCAACGACAACGTCATGGTCACCTCGACCGCGATCTGCGCGGAGACCCACGACAAGGCCGTCGAGATCGCCGTCTCCGGCGGACTCAACTACCTCCAGTCGCTGCTCTTCCGCTACCACGACACCTTCCCCCGGCCCGAGGGCATCCCCGAGTGGCCCGAGCTGCTCCCGGAGTACTCGGCCGAGATCATCGAACTCCTCATCCAGGAGGAGCTGATGATCTGCGGCGACCCCTCGGAGGTGCTCGCCCAGTGCAAGCGCTGGGAGGCGGCCGGCGCCGACCAGCTCTCCTTCGGCATCCCGATCGGGATCTCGTACGAGGACACGATGAACTCGATCAAGCTGATCGGTGAGCACGTGATCCCCGAGATCGACACGGACCCCGTCCACCGCACCACCCGCTTCCGGCAGGCGGCGGGGGAGTAGCGAATCCTCCCCCAAGCTCTTCGACCAGGGGGGTACCCCCACGTGGGCGGCGTCTTCCCGGACCGCCGCCCGCAGATGCCCCGACCGCGGCGGCCCGCGGCCGGGGCACGCCCGCGTCCGGGCACGTCAGGGCGCGGGCAGGCCCGCACCCCGCGCGGAAACGCACCCCCGCGTCCAGCGCAGAAGTGAAAGGGACCGTCATGCTCGACCACCTCATCACGGGCGCCACCGTCGTGGACGGCACCGGCGCCCCCGCCTTCACCGCCGACGTCGGCATCCGTGACGGGCGCATCGCCCTCGTCGCCGAACCCGGCACGACGAAGGAGCGCGCCCGGACCACCGAGGACGCCACCGGCCTGGTCCTCACCCCCGGCTTCGTCGACCCGCACACCCACTACGACGCCCAGCTGTTCTGGGACCCGTACGCCACCCCCTCCATGAACCACGGCGTCACCACCGTCGCCGGCGGGAACTGCGGTTTCACCCTCGCCCCGCTCCACCCGGACCGGCCCGAGGACGCCGACTACACCCGCCGGATGATGTCCAAGGTGGAGGGCATGGCCCTCAAGGCCCTGGAGGAGGGCGTCGACTGGGGCTGGTCGTCCTTCGCCGAGTACCTGGACGCCCTCGACGGGCGGATCGCCGTCAACGCCGGCTTCATGGTCGGCCACTGCGCCCTGCGCCGGTACGTGATGGGCGCCGACGCCGTCGGCGGGCAGCCGACGCCCGAGCAGCTGGACGCCATGGTCGCCCTGCTCAAGGCGGCCATGGAGGCCGGCGCCTGGGGCCTGTCCACCACCCAGTCCTCCACCCACTCCGACGGCGACGGCGCCCCCGTCGCCTCCCGGCACGCGGGCCCCGAGGAGCTGATCGCCCTCTCCCGGGCGGTCGGCGAGCACGAGGGCACCCAGCTGGAGGCGATCCTCGCGGGCTGCCTCGACCAGTTCTCCGACGACGAGATCGACCTCTTCGTCGAGATGACGGCGGCGGCCGGCAGGCCGCTCAACTGGAACGTCCTCACCATCGACGCCGCCGTCCCCGAACGCGTCCCGCGCCAGCTCACCGCCTCCGAGCGGGCCCGCAAGTCCGGCGGCCGGATCGTCGCGCTCACCATGCCGATCCTCACCCCCATGAACATGTCCCTCGGCACGTTCTGCGCGCTCAACCTCATCCCCGGCTGGGGCGAGATCCTCGCCCTCCCCGTCCCCGAGCGGATCGCGAAGCTCCGCGACCCCGAGGTGCGGGCCGAGATGCTGCGGCGCGCCGACTCCAAGGAGGCCGGCGTCTTCCGGCGCCTCGCCCACTTCGGCCGGTACGTCATCGGGGACACGTACAGCCCCGAGAACGAGGGCCTGACCGGCCGGGTCGTGAAGGACATCGCGGCCGAACGCGGCCAGGACGCCTTTCAGTGCCTGGTCGAGATCTGCGCCAACGACGAGCTCAGGACGATCCTGTGGCCGATGCCCAGCGACAACGACCCCGCCTCCTGGGCGCTGCGCCGTGAGACCTGGGACCACGAGGACGTGATGCTCGGCGGCTCCGACGCCGGTGCGCACCTGGACCGGATGTGCGGGGCGCCGTACACGACCCGCTTCATCGGCGACTGTCTGCGCGGCCGGAAGCTGGTGCCGCTGGAGCGGGCGGTACGGATGCTGACCGACGACCCGGCCCGGCTCTTCGGGCTCCGCGAGCGCGGCCGGATCACCGAGGGCTTCCACGCCGACCTGGTCCTCTTCGACCCGGAGCGGATCGACGCGGGCCCGGCGACCCTCGTGCACGACCTGCCGGGGGACAGCCCGCGGCTCGACTCGCGGGCGATCGGGATCGTGTCCGTGCGGGTCAACGGCGTGGAGACGGTACGGGACGACGAGGTGACCGGAGCGGTCCCGGGGAAGGTGCTGCGCTCCGGCCGCGACACGAGGACGGTGGCGACGCGATGACCGGCGACGTGAGGACCGAGAAGCTCTTCATCGGCGGGGAGTGGGTCGAGCCCGAGGGCGGGCACTACGAGGTGATCGACCCCTCCACGGAGGAGGTCGTGGGCCTCGCGCCGGAGGCCTCCCGGGCCCAGGTGTACGAGGCCGCCGCCGCCGCCCGGGAGGCCTTCGCCTCCTGGTCCCGCACGAAGCCCGAGGAGCGGGCGGCGATCCTCGACCGGGCCGCCGACCTGATGGCCAGGGACGCCGAGGCGAACACCCTGCTGGCGCGCGCCGAGACGGGCGCGACGACGGGGACCGCGCGCGGGATGCAGGTCGCCGTCGGCTCCTCCCGCTTCCGGCGGTACGCGCGGGGGGCCATGGAGCCGGTCGAGCAGGCGCTGCCCCCGCAGATCAACGAGGCGGGGCCGATGGGGAAGGCCGGGGTGTTCGGCGCGGTGGCGGTGCGGCGCCCGGTCGGCGTGGTCACCTGCATCACCTCGTACAACAACCCCTGGGCGAACCCGGCGGGCAAGATCGCCCCGGCGCTCGCCATGGGCAACACGGTGCTGGTGAAGCCGGCCCCGCAGGACCCGCTCTCGGTGTACGCGATGACCCGGGCGCTCGCCGAGGCCGGGGTCCCGGCGGGCGTGGTCAACGTGGTCACCGGGTCCTCGGTGGAGTCCGGGCAGGCGGCCGTGGACTCCCCGGACGTCGACATGGTGTCGTTCACCGGCTCCACGGCGGTCGGCCAGGCGATCGGCGAGGTCTGCGGGCGCTCGCTCAAGCGGCAGCTGATGGAGCTGGGCGGCAAGGGGGCCGCGCTCGTCTTCGACGACGCCGACCTCGACTCGGCGGTGATGGGGATCGGGACGACCTTCGCCTTCTACAGCGGGCAGATCTGCACCGCCCCGACCCGGGTGCTCGCGCAGCGCGGGATCTATGAGCGACTGATCGAGAGGCTCACCGGCTATCTGGCCTTCATGAAGGTGGGCGACCCGGCGCAGAAGGGCACGGTGGTCGGCCCGGTGATCTCGGCGGCCCACCGCGACCGGGTGGAGTCGTACGTCGAACTCGGCCGCAAGGAGGGGGCGCGGGTCGTGGTGGGCGGCGAGCGCCCCGACTTCGACCGGGGCTTCTACGTGGCCCCGACGCTGCTCGCCGACTGCACGAACGAGATGCGGGTGGTCCGGGAGGAGATCTTCGGCCCGGTCGTGGTGGTCGTCCCCTTCGACGAGGAGGAGGAGGGGATCGCGCTCGCCAACGACAGCGACTACGGCCTGATCGACTACGTGTGGTCGGGCGACGTGGCCCGCGCCTTCCGCGTCGCGGCCCGGCTGCGGGCCGGCGGGGTGGGCGTGAACACGATCGGCCGGAACATGGAGGCGCCGTTCGGCGGATTCAAGAAGAGCGGTGTCGGGCGGGACGTGGGCTCGTACGCGCTGCACGCCTACAGCGAGCTGCAGGCGGTGGTGTGGCCGGGCTGAGCCCGGTGCGGAGGCGTCCGGGAGAGCCTTCGGAAAATTCCTCGGGAAAATTTGGAAACGGACATATGGGGCAGAGCTGCGGTTCCCGCATATCGGACACTCGGTGACCGGCCTACCAGTTGGTCGGTCGTCGTGGTGGTCGATCTTTCAATCATCGGTCGATGGCTGGATTTCGCCTCATAATGCAAGGCGATGATCGATCAAGTGAGCGGACTCTGATCCTCCGGATGTGGAAACCGCAGCATTTAACGTCCTGTTCATGACTCAGGTGGAAGCCCGGCCCCAGGCCGGAGACGCGGTAAGGGGCGTCCAGGCCCCGGGCGACGCCAACGGCGTGCGCACCAAGGGCCTCGGCGGGAACTCCGTCGGCCTCCTCGGCAGCGCCGTCATCGGCATCTCGACCGTCGCCCCCGTCTACTGCCTGACCTCGACGCTCGGCTCCACCGCCGGCGAGGTCGGACTGCAGATGCCCGCCGTCTTCCTCGCGGGCTTCCTCCCCATGCTCCTCGTCGCCTTCGCGTACCGGGAGCTCAACAAGGTCATGCCCGACTGCGGCACCTCGTTCACCTGGACCGTCAAGGCCTTCGGGCCGAAGATCGGCTGGATGTGCGGCTGGGGCCTCGTCATCGCGACGATCATCGTGCTGTCCAACCTGGCCGGCGTCGCGACCTCCTACTTCTGGCTCCTCGTGGGCGAGATCAGCGGCAGCGACTCCATCGGCGCCCTGGACGACAACAAGGCCGTCCACATCGTCACCTGCCTGGCGCTCATCGCCGCGGCCACCGCGATCAGCTACCGGGGCATGACCGCCACCAAGGGCGTGCAGTACACCCTCGTCGGCCTCCAGCTCGTCGTCCTCGCCGTCTTCGTCGGCATGGCCCTGTCGAAGGCCGGCGACTTCGAGACCTCGGTCGACTTCTCCTGGTCCTGGATGAACCCCTTCGCGGTCCAGTCCTTCGCCGCCTTCACCGCCGGTCTCTCCCTCTCGATCTTCATGTACTGGGGCTGGGACGCCTGCATGGCGACCAACGAGGAGACCACCGGCAGCGCCAGGACCCCCGGCCGCGCCGCGCTCATCGCGATGGTCGTCCTGGTCGGCTCCTACCTGGCCACCGGCGTCGCCGCCCAGATGGTCGTCGGCTCCGGCGAGAAGGGCCTCGGCCTCGCCAACCCGGAGACCTCCGACAACGTCTTCGCCGCCCTGGCGGGACCGGTCATGGGCCCGACGCTCGGCATCCTGCTGTTCGTCGCGGTCCTCGCCTCGGCCGCCGCCAGCCTCCAGACCACGTTCATCCCGGTCGCCCGTACGGTGCTCGCGATGTCCACGTACGAGGCCCTGCCGAAGTCCTTCACCAAGGTCCACCCGGTCTTCAAGACCCCCGGCAAGGCCACCGTCGTCGCCGGTGTCGCCACCGGCGTGTTCTACACGGTGATGACCCTGGTCAGCGAGCACGTCCTGGTCGACACGATCTACGCGCTCGGCCTGATGATCTGCTTCTACTACGCGCTCACGGCCTTCGCCTGCGTCTGGTACTTCCGCGGCGAGCTGTTCCGCACCGTCCGCGACTTCGCCTTCAAGGGCCTCCTCCCGGCGCTCGGCGGGGTCATGCTCACCGCTGTCTTCGGCAAGACGCTCTACGACATGTGGGACCCGGCGTACGGCTCCGGCTCCGCCGTCTTCGGCGTCGGCTCGGTCTTCGTGATCGGCGTCGGACTGCTGCTGCTCGGCGTGGTGATCATGCTGGTCATGCAGCGCAGGAGCCCCGCGTTCTTCCGCGGCGAGGTCCTGACGAAGGAGACTCCGTCGCTGGTCGTCGCCGACTGAGGCGACCCGGACGAGTGAGTTCCTGAGTCACAGAAACGCGAAGGCGGCGGCCCGTGGGGGGTCCGCCGCCTTCGTCATTCCCCGCGTACGGCTCAGCGCCCGGGGAGCAGGCGCTCCACCGCCGCGTTGGCGGGCGGCAGCTGGGGCGTACCGGCCGCGGGCTTGGCCTTGGGAGTCAGGACGCCGCTGAGCGGCACCACCGAGGGCAGGTTCACGCCACCGGTGTCGGCGGCGGCCGTCCCGGCGGCGGAGAGACCGCCGGTCGCGGCGAAACAGGTCAGGGCGACTGCGGTGAGCATCTTCTTCATGCCCGCACCAACGCGGACGGAGCGGATCCGGTTACGACCGGCGGACCGCGCCCCCGCATGCGTACGAATGGTGCGGGGCCCGTGCGGTCACGGGCCCCGCGGTCACAGGGCCACGCCGGCCGGCTGGCGCACGGTGACGTTGAGCCGGTTGAACAGGTTGGTCACGGCGACCATCAGCACGATCGCGGCGAGCTGCCTCTCGTCGTAGTGGTCGGCCGCCGCGTCCCAGATGTCGTCCGGCACCGCGTCCGAGGTGTCGGCGAGCCGGGTCGCCGCCTCGGCCAGCGCGAGGGCCGCGCGCTCCTCGTCGGAGAAGTACGGGGCCTCCCGCCAGGCGGCGACGGCGAACAGCTTCTCGTCGCTCACACCGCTCTTGCGGGCGCTCTTCGCGCCGTAGTCCACGCAGAAGCCGCAGCTGTTGATCTGGCTGGCCCGCAGGTGCACCAGCTCCAGGGTCGATTCCGGCACCCCGCCCTGGCGGGTGGCCTTGACCAGGCTCTGGATCGCGGGGCCGGCCTCGGGAAGGACATAGGCGGGGTTGGTCATCCGGGCCTTGGGCTCGTGCGCCATGGTGATCGCTCCTCGGTGTCGTTCGTGCGTCGCTTTCACCGCACTGACGGACCGCGCGAGGAAGGTGTGACAGATCCAGGGAAGTTCTTTCGGACGCCCGGACCGGGGCAGTCGGGCTCGGTGGCCGGTCCGGCCACCGAGGACGGCGGGTGCCGCAGGGTGAGGACGTACGCCGCGGTCAGCGCGACCGCGCGGTCCTCGTCCCCGGCCAGGTCCGCCAGGGCCCGTGACGCCGTCGGCCCCGGGATCTCCGCGAGCGCCTGGGCCAGCCTGCGGCGTACGGACGGCTCCGTGACCGCGCGGGCGAGCCGGCCGGCCAGCCCGGCGGCGATCTCCTCCGCGAGCCCCGGATCGGCCGCCAGCACGCCCAGCGCGTCCGCCGCGTCGGAGTCGTTCCGCTCCGCGACGACCAGGTCGAGGAGCGCCGGGACCGCCTCGGCCACCCCTCGCGCCCCGAGCGCCGGGGCCGCGTGCCCGCGGACCACCGCGTCGGGGTGGTCGAGGGCCTCCCGCAGCAGCGCGGTCGCCCCCTCGCCGGGGATCTCGACGAGGGACAGCACGGCCCGCTCGCGCACCGCGGCCACCGGCGAGCCGAGACCCTCCGCGAGCAGCGCCGGTACGTCCCCGCCCGCCCGTGCCAGCGCCCAGCGCACGGCCCCCGCGACGATCGGGTCCGGCTCGGCGAGCACCGCTTCGACCAGCGCCTCCGCCGGTACGGGCACGTCCCCGGCCGTGGACAGGGCGGCCCGCTGCCGCGCCCCCGGGCTCGCCGACCCCAGCCCCCGCAGGAGCGCGACCGTCCGGAGCACGTCCTCCCAGCCGGCGGGCTCCGAGGCGTCGATCCGGCGCAGCCGGGTCAGCAGCTCCGTCTCCGCCGCGATGCGCTCCCGCGTGCGGCGGACGAGGTCGTCGACGAGCCGCGCGGGCGCGAACCCGGGGTCGTCGAGCGCGCGCCCCACCTCGTGCAGCGAGAGCCCCAGCGACCGCAGGCTCTCGATGTGGAAGACGCGCCGGATGTTCTCCTCGGAGTACTCCCGGTAGCCGGATCCGGTACGACCCGTCGGCCGCACCAGGCCGAGCCGCTCGTAGTGCCGGAGCATGCGGGCGCTCACCCCGGACCGCCGTGCGACCTCACCGATCAGCACCGCCTACCGTCCTTCCCCGCCGTCCCCGCCGAGGGCCATGATCCGCTTCGCCTCCTCGACCGCGCTCTCGAACCCGGCGTCCGGATCGTGCCACAGCCGGTCCGTGGCGAGCGCGTGCGCGCGCACGCCGGGGCCGGGGGCGTCCGTCGCGGCGGCCAGCACCGGCAGCATCGCCTCGCCGAGCGCGATCAGCGCCCGGCTGAGGCTCAGCCGGGTGGCGCGGGGGCCGCGCCCGAGCTGGGACGCGAGGGCCAGCGCAAGCGCGTACTCCTCACCCTCGGGTACGAGGACCACCGCCGCCCGCCAGGCGCACCGGGCCACCTCGTCGTCGGCGTCGGACAGCAGCTCCGGCGTGATCACCGGCCACGCCCCGCGGTCCCCGATCTTGGACAGGGTGTGCAGGGCCTGGCTTCGCGCCTGCGCCCGCTCCGAGCGGACCTCGTCGACGAGCAACGGGACCGTCGCCGCCGCCGGGTGCCGGGTGAGTGCCCAGGTCAGCATCTCCCGCACGGAGAAGTCGGGCTCGACCGCGCACCGCTCGACGAGCCCGCCGACGAACGCCGGGTCGGGGCTCGTCCCGACCGCCAGCGCGGCCCGCAGCCGCACCGACGCGCTCTCGTCCGTCAGGCCCCGGAGCGCCCGCGCCCCGGTCGTGTCCTCTGCTCGCATGCTCATCGGGAGCACCTCCTCGGCGCCCACTGAAGAGCTTGTCACCGTGTCAAGGTCAAGCGTCCGGGGCCTCCGCGATCAGGGCGGTCGCGACCGTACGGAAGCCGAGCCGGCCGTAGAGCCGGGCCACGTCCGCGTCCGAGGCCGTCAGGAACACCAGCTCCGTGCCGTGGGCGCGGGCGTCCGCGACGAGGGCGGCGGTGACCGCGAGCCCGAGGCCCCGGCGGCGCGCCGCCGGGACGGTGCCGACGCCGACGACCTCGGAGACCGCTCCCACGGGCTGGTGCTGTCCGGCAGCGAGGGCATTGCCCGAGCCGTCGAGGGCCGCCGCGAGCCGGGTCAGACCGCCCGTGATCCGCTCGGCGATCCGCGCGGCGGTGCCGGGCTGCGGCTCCTCCCCGAAGGCGGCGTACGGGGCGGCGACGGCGCTCTCCAGCGCGGGGTCGTCCGGGCGCACCATCCGAACGGTGAAGCCCTCGGGCCCCGGTACGGCGAGCGGCTCGCCCGCAAGGACCATCAGCGGGTGCTCGTGCACGGTGAGCCCGGTCGCCTCCACGGCGGCCCGCAGCCCCGGTGTCGTCTCCGCCACCCATTCGAAGGCCTCGGGAACCCCCAGCTCCCGCTGCCGGGAACGCACGTCCTCCACGGCTCCTGCGGACACCTCGCCCTCGTGCCCGAGCGTCGGACGGGCGTAATAGGGCCAGCCCCGCCCCTCCTGCACGAAGAGGGTCAGCGGCCCGAACGCCTCGGCGCGGGCGGAGGAACGGGGGACGGTGTCGTAGTACGTCTCGATCTGCTTCAGCACGCGGCCACGGTAGGCGGAGGGGCCGGGCGGGCGCTCGGGGATTTCGGTCCGGGCCGGGAACACGGCGGTACGCGCCCGTGCCGCGCCCCTCGGAAATCCGGGCCGTACGCCCTACCGTGCCGTCATGCGGATCTCGACCACGATCTTCCTGACCGACGAGACCATCACCCCCGTGCGGCTCGCGCGCGAGCTGGAGCAGCGCGGATTCGGCGGGCTCTACCTCCCCGAGCACACCCACATCCCCGTCTCCCGGGAGACGCCCTACCCGGCGGGCGGTGAGCTGCCCCGCGAGTACGGCCGCACCCTCGACCCCTTTGTGGCCCTCGGCCAGGCCGCCGCCGTCACCGAACGCCTCCTGCTCGGCACCGGCGTCACGCTGCTCGCCCAGCACGACCCGATCGCCCTCGCCAAGCGGATCGCCACCCTCGACCACCTCTCCGGGGGCCGCTTCACCCTCGGCGTCGGCTTCGGCTGGAACCGCGAGGAGGCCGCCGACCACGGCGTCGAGTGGCCGGCCCGCCGCGAGCTCGGCCGCGACCGGCTCGATCTGATGAAGGCCCTGTGGGCGCCGGAGCCGACGGCGTACGAGGGGGCGCACGGCGACTCCGTACGCGCCTCGGAGGCCTGGCCGAAGCCGGCCGGCGGCGCGCCCCGGATCCTCCTGGGCGGCGCGGCGGGCCCGAAGCTCTTCGCGCAGATCGCGGCGCAGACGGACGGCTGGATGCCGATCGGCGGCCGGGGCCTGACGGAGTCGCTCCCGGTCCTGCGCGACACCTGGGAGGCGGCGGGCCGCGACCCGAAGACCCTCCAACTGGTCCCGTACGCGGTCCTGCCGACCCCCGGCAAGCTGGCGCACTACGCGGAACTGGGCTGCGAGGAGATCGTCCTCCAGCTGCCGCCGGGGGACGAGACGGAGGTGCTGGGGGTGCTGGACACGTACGCGCGCCACCTCTGAGCGACGACTCGTCGTACGTTCCGGTGGGTACGGCACCTGTCCCTCCCCGGGTTACCCGCTCGTATGCTCGTTTCATGACGGATCACCAGGAAGCCCGCCCCACCGCGAACGCCATGCGCCGTGCCCTCCGGCGGGCCCGGGACGGGGTCGCGCTCGACGTCGGCGAGGCCGCCGTGCTGTTGCGGGCGCGGGGGGAGGACCTGGCCGATCTGGTCGCGTCCGCCGGGCGGGTGCGCGACGCCGGACTCGCGGCGGCCGGGCGGCCCGGGGTCATCACGTACTCGAAGAGCGTCTTCATACCCCTCACCCGGCTCTGCCGCGACAAGTGCCACTACTGCACCTTCGTGACCGTCCCCGGCAAGCTGCGCCGGGACGGGCACGGGATGTTCATGTCACCCGACGAGGTGCTCGACATCGCCCGGCGCGGCGCCGAGCTGGGCTGCAAGGAAGCGCTCATCACCCTCGGCGACAAGCCCGAGGACCGCTGGCCCGAGGCCCGCGAGTGGCTCGACGCGCACGGCTACGACGACACCCTCGCGTACGTACGGGCCATGGCGATCCGCATCCTGGAGGAGACCGGCCTCCTGCCCCACCTCAACCCCGGCGTGCTGTCCTGGACCGACTTCCAGCGACTCAAGCCCGTCGCGCCCTCCATGGGCATGATGCTGGAGACCACCGCCACCCGCCTCTGGTCGGAGCCCGGCGGCCCCCACCACGGGTCCCCCGACAAGGAACCGGCCGTCCGCCTCAGGGTCCTCGAGGACGCCGGCCGGTCCTCCGTCCCCTTCACCTCGGGGCTGCTGCTCGGCATCGGCGAGACCCTGGAGGAACGGGCCGAGTCCCTCTTCGCGCTCCGGCGGGTGTCCAGGGCGTACCACTCCGTCCAGGAGCTGATCATCCAGAACTTCCGCGCCAAGCCGGACACGGCCATGCGCGGGATGCCGGACGCCGAACTGGACGACCTCGTCGCCACCGTCGCCGTGGCCCGCCACATCATGGGCCCCTCCGCCTGCCTCCAGGCCCCGCCGAACCTCGTCGACGCCGAGTACGAGCGGCTGATCGCCGCCGGCATCGACGACTGGGGCGGCGTCTCCCCGCTCACCATCGACCACGTCAACCCCGAGCGGCCCTGGCCGCGGATCGAGGAGCTGGCCGAGCGGTCCCGTGCCGCCGGCTTCGAGCTCCGCGAACGGCTCTGCGTCTACCCCGAGTTCGTCACCCGGGGCGAACCCTGGCTCGACCCCCGGCTCCTCCCGCACGTCCGCGCCCTCGCCGACCCCGAGACCGGCCTCGCGAACCCCGACGCGCCCGTGCGCGGGCTGCCCTGGCAGGAGCCCGACGAGGCGTTCACCGCCGCCGGCCGCACCGATCTGCACCGCACCATCGACACCACCGGCCGCACCCACGACCGGCGCGACGACTTCGACGAGGTCTACGGCGACTGGGAGTCACTGCGCGAGGCCGCCGCACCCGGCATGGTGCCCGAGCGGGTCGACGCCGACGTCCGTGAGGCACTGAGCACGGCCGCCGACGACCCGACGAAGCTCACCGACGCCCAGGCGCTCGCCCTGCTGCACGCCGACGGCCCCGCCCTCGACGCGCTCACCCGGATCGCGGACGACGTCCGCAAGTCGGTGTCCGGCGAGGACGTCACCTACATCGTCACGCGGAACATCAACTTCACCAACGTCTGCTACACCGGCTGCCGCTTCTGCGCCTTCGCCCAGCGCCGTACCGACGCCGACGCCTACACCCTCTCCCTCGACCAGGTCGCGGACCGCGCCGAACAGGCCTGGGAGGTCGGCGCCGTCGAGGTCTGCATGCAGGGCGGCATCCACCCCGACCTGCCCGGCACCGCCTACTTCGACATCGCCCGCGCGGTGAGGAAGCGCGTCCCCGGCATGCACGTGCACGCCTTCTCCCCGATGGAGGTCGTCAACGGCGCCTCCCGCACCGGGCTCTCGATCCGCGAGTGGCTGACGGCCGCGAAGGAGGCCGGACTCGACTCGATCCCCGGCACCGCCGCCGAGATCCTCGACGACGAGGTCCGCTGGGTCCTCACCAAGGGCAAGCTGCCCACGGCCACCTGGATCGAGGTCGTCACCACCGCCCACGAACTCGGCATCCGGTCGAGCTCCACCATGATGTACGGGCACGTGGACCAGCCCCGGCACTGGCTCGGCCACTTCCGCACCCTCTCCCGCATCCAGCGGTCGGCACTGGAAGCGGGGCGGGAGGGCTTCACCGAGTTCGTGACCCTCCCCTTCATCCACACCAACGCCCCGGTCTACCTCGCGGGCATCGCCCGCCCCGGCCCCACGACCCGCGACAACCGCGCGGTCATCGCGATGGCCCGGCTGCTCCTCCACCCCTACATCCCCAACATCCAGACCAGCTGGGTGAAGCTGGGCACGGAGGGCGCCGCCGAGATGCTCCGGTCGGGCGCCAACGACCTCGGCGGCACGCTGATGGAGGAGACCATCTCCCGGATGGCGGGTTCGAGTTACGGCTCGTACCGCTCGATCCGCGACCTGGAGGCCATCGCGGAGGCGGCGGGCCGCCCGGCGAAGCCCCGCACGACCCTGTACGGCGAGGTGCCGGAGGAGCGGCAGCGCGCGGCACGCGCCTCGGACGGCCACCTCCCGGAACTGCTGCCGGTCCTTCCCCAGGAGGGCGGGGCCTGAGAGCGGGGGCCCGGCGGCCGGACACCCGGCCGTCGGGCCCCCGCGCCGGCCTCCCGCGAACCCCTACGCCAGCCACCCCCGCTGCGCCGCCTGCCACACCAGCTGCGTCCTGGTCAGCGCCCCCGCGCGCTGCATCAGGGTCTGGATCCTGCGCTGCACCGTGCGCTGGCTGACCCACAGCTGGGAGGCGATGGCCTTGTCGGCGACCCCGGCGACGATCAGGGAGAGCAGATACCGCTCGTCGTCGGCCAGGTGCACCGCCGGGCGCGGGCCGTCGCCGTCGACGTCGGCCAGCTCGCCGGAGTCGGTCACGTGCAGCGGGGTCGCCGCCGCCCACTGGCTCTCGAAGAGGGCGATCAGCGCGTCGAGCAGGCTGCTGCTGTGGACCACGGCGGCCGTCGGCTCGCCCACCCGGTCGGCCGCCCCCGCCCTCGCCCCCGTGACGGGATCGACGCCCTCCCCGCTCTCGTACACCAGAGGGCAGATCGCCATCGAGCGGTCCGCGATCACCAGTCGCACCGGCAGCGTTCCGACGGCCCGCGCCTGCTCGCCCGCGCGGATGCTCCGGGCGACGTTGTCCACCATCCCGGGGCCTTCGAGGAGTTCGCGCTCGTAGATCGTCTTGTACCGCACGCCCCGGGCGAGCAGCTCCCACTCCTCGTCGTTCTCCGCCGCCGCAAGGGCCACCGGGCGGGCCTTGCAGAGCCAGCGCATCTCGCCCGCCCCGTACGCCATCTGACGCAGCCGCTGGCGGATCACGCTGGCCCCGGTGATCACCTCGACGAGCTGCCCGGCGTCGTGCCGCCGGCCGCCCGCCCGGTACTCCTCGGCGAGCTGCTCCACACCCCGCCGGGCCGATTCGAGCGCCTCGTGCCCGCGCAGCAGCAGCGGGCGCAGTGCCGCGTCGGGCGCCATCGGCACATACCGCTCGGGTCCGCCGTCTGGTGGTTCGGCGACCCGTCCGACCAGGCCCTTGTCGTGGAGCGAGGCCAGCAGCCAGTGGACCCGGGCCACGTCGAACCCCAACTGGGCGGCGATTCCGGCGGCGTCGGCCTCCCGCACCCCGACGAGGAAGCGGTACACCCGCTCCTCCACGGCGCCGACCCCCGCCGCCTCCAGCATGTGGCCTTCTCCCACGACGCCTTCCCCCACCCCGGTTGCCGTGACCACCCCCGTACCCGGCGTGATCAAACCACATCAGGACCGTCGGAAACGAGGGTCAGCATTACCACGCGGGCCCCAACTCCTGGCGGTGCGCGGCGCAATGTGGCGGCGAGTGGACATGTCGCTTCTTCGTCAGTCGCAGCCCGTAGCGAAGGTGATCGTTCCTGTTGACTCTTGTTTCCGCCGGACACGGATCCCCCTCCGCCGGCGGAAGGAGTGCCCTCAGCATGCGCAGCAGACGGAGAACCGCACTGCTCGGCTTCGCCCTGACAGCCACCATGACCGCCGGCGGCCTCGCGTACGGCGCCGCCCCCCTCCCGGCGACCGGGGAGGACGCGGTGACCGCCGCGCCCCGCGACGCCGTCCGCACCGCGACGGTGACCCTGGTGACCGGCGACAAGGTGACGGTGGCCACCCGGGCGGGCAAGACCGTCGCCGTCGACGTCACCCCGTACCGGGGCAGCGGCGCCGGACTCCGTACGTACACCGTCGGCACCGACGTGTACGTGATCCCCCGGGAGGCCGAGCCGCTGATCCGCAACGGCCGGGTCGACAAGCGCCTGTTCAACGTCACCCAGCTCGTCGCCCAGGGCTTCGACGACGCCCACCGTGCGTCGACCCCGCTGATCGTGCGCTACGACTCCGCCACCGCCGCCACCCCCGGCGGGGCCCGGCTCACCCGCAAGCTCCCCGGGGTGCGCGGCGCCGCCGTCACCGCCGACAAGTCCAAGGGCGACACCTTCTGGGAGGCCGTCGACGACGACAGCGCCCGCGCCGGAACCTCCGGGGCCCGTCTGTCGGGCGGCATCCAGCGCCTCTGGCTCGACGGCAAGGTGAAGGCGCTCCTGGAGAAGAGCGTCCCGCAGATCGGCGCCCCGGAGGCCTGGGCCGCCGGATACGACGGCACCGGCGTCAAGGTCGCCGTGCTCGACACCGGCGTCGACGCCACCCACCCCGACCTCGCCGACCGCATCGTCGAGAGCCGCAGCTTCGTCCCCGGCGAGACCGCGCGCGACGGCCACGGCCACGGCACCCACGTCGCCTCCACGATCCTCGGCAGCGGCGCGGGCTCCGACGGCAAGTACCGGGGCGTCGCCCCCGGCGCCAAGCTGCTCGTGGGCAAGGTCCTCGACGACGGCGGCTCCGGCTCGGAGTCCGGCATCATCGACGGCATGGACTGGGCCGCGCACTCCGGCGCGAAGGTCGTCTCCATGAGCCTCGGCGGAGGGGATGGCGCCGACGGCACCGACCCGATGGCGCTCGCGGTCAACGAACTCACCGCCAAGACGGGCGTCCTGTTCACCATCGCGGCCGGCAACAGCGGCCCCGGCGCACGGACCGTCGGCACACCCGGCGCCGCCGCCGCGGCCCTGACGGTCGGCGCCGTGGACTCCGCCGACGCCGTCGCGAGCTTCTCCAGCCGCGGCCCGCGCGGCGACGGCGGCCTCAAGCCGGAGATCACCGCGCCGGGCGTCCGGATCGTCGCGGCCCGCGCGGCGGGCACGACCATGGGCACCCCGGTCGGCGAGCTCTACACCACCGCGAGCGGCACCTCCATGGCGACGCCGCACGTGGCGGGCGCGGCGGCGATCCTCGCCCAGCGCCACCCCGACTGGTCGCCCGCCCGGCTGAAGAGCGGGCTCATCAGCACCGCGAAGACCACCGCCGACACCTCCGTGTACGCCCAGGGCGCCGGCCGGGTCGACGTGGCCCGCGCGGTCCGCCAGCCGGTGACCGGGAGCGGCACCGTCGACTTCGGCCTGCGCGGCTGGGACGACAGGGCCACCGTCGAGAAGAGCGTCCAGTACGTCAACGACGGCGACGCCCCGGTCACGCTGGCGCTCTCGCTGGACGAGGCGGGCGAGAAGCTGCCGGCCGGCACCCTCGCCCTGGGCGCCGACTCGGTGACCGTTCCCGCGCACGGCACCGCCGAGGTCGCCGTCACCCTCGACAGCGCCGGCGTCACCACCGGCTCGCACGGCGCGCACGTCACCGCGCGGGCCACCGACGGGACGACGGCGGTGACCGCGATCGGCTTCGGCCGCGACGTGGAGCGCTTCGACGTCACGCTGAAGGTCCTCGACCGCGACGGCAAGCCGACCACCGGCATCGCCGCGATCAGCGACACCAACCTGGACAAGGCGGTCATCCCGGAGACGTACCCGGTCGGCGAGGACGGCACGGTCGTGGTGCGGGTGCCGCGCGGCGAGCACGCCTTCGTCGCGGAGATCTTCCACTACAGCCCCGACTGGAGCATGCTCCACGAGTACACGTACGCGGCGCAGCCGGGCGCGCTGATCGACTCCGACCGGACCCTCACCTTCGACGGTTCCAAGGCCGGCCGGGTCAGCATGACCACGCCCCGCCCGTCGGAGACGAACCGCCTCCGCGTCGGCATCGCCTCCCGTCCCTCCTCGCAGGCCCTGGTCCACGACCGCGAGATGTGGCTGGGCGGCGAGACGGCGGTCTACTCCGTGCCGTCGGCCACCACCGACCCGGCGCTCTTCGAGTCCCGCGTCGCCTGGTCGCTCGGCGCCCCCGCGCTCTCGGCCCGGCTCTCCGGACACGGCAGCCGTGACCTGGACGTCTCCTACTTCCAGGGCTGGACGGGCTCCGCGCGCTTCGACGGCAGCCGGACCCTGCGGGTCGCCAAACCCGGTGAGGACGTCAGGGGCAAGCTCGCGCTGGTGAAGCGGGACCCCGACACCACCACGTACGCACAGGTCGACGCGGCGGCCGACGCCGGAGCGCTGGCCGTGCTCGTCTACAACGACACCCCCGGCGGCTGGCTGGCGGGCAACTGGAGCTCCAAGGAGACCCGTATCCCCGCGATGACGGTCTCCGGCACCGAGGGCGAGCGGCTCCTCGCCCTGTCCGGCGCCCGCGTCACCTTCTCCGGCACGGCCGTCAGCCCGTACTCCTACGAGCTGCTCAAGTACCGCGCCGGCTCCGTCCCCGCCGACCAGCGCTACCGCGTCCGCAGCGGTGAACTGGCCACCGTCGACTCCCGGTTCCACGGCGCGACCGCCGGGGCCGAGGCCGGATACAGCCGGCTGACGCACTCGCCGATGCAGCCGGTGGCCAACATCGCCTTCGGGCGGATCACGCTCCCGCGCACCCTGACCGAGTACGTCACCCCGGGCGTGCGGACGTTCGAGGCCATGAAGATCGGCCCCGTGTGGTCGGCGGGCGGCAGCTGGCAGCTGACGGCCCCCACCACGTTCACCGCCGGCCAGCAGGTGCGCCGCGACTGGAACAAGGCCGTGGTCCGCACCGCGCTGCCGGACGCCCTGGACAACGCAGCCGCCCGTGACGGCGGCGTGGGCGGGATCGCCGCGGCGGGTCTGCTCGACAGCGCCACCGGACAGTGGGCCGTCCTGCGCAACGGCACCGACAAGGAGCTGACCACGGTCTACCGGGACGGTGTGCTGCTCGGCACCGCGCCCTCCGTCAGCGTCGCCTTCCCGATGGTCCCCGAGCGTGCCGAGTACCGCGTGGTCGCCGACGTCCAGCGGGACGAGCCCGGCTGGAACACCTCCACCAAGGTGCGCACCGACTGGCGCTTCCACTCCGCGCCGGGCGAGGGCCGGGCGCTGCTGCCCGTCCTGTCGGTCGACTACCGCCTCGGCACCGACCTGGCCAACAGCGCCAGGACCGCGTCCCGGACGACCGTCGGCCTCGGCGTGCGGCACCCCAAGGGCATGGCCGGCCCGGCGATCACCGGGGTGAAGCTGTGGGCCTCGTACGACGACGGCGCCACCTGGCGGCAGGTCCGCCTGGACGGCGGTCTGAACGGCGCCGTCGACAACCCGGCGACCGCGGGCTTCGTCTCGCTGAAGGTCACCGCCGCCGACGCCGACGGCAACTCCGTCGAGCAGACCGTGACGCGGGCCTACCAGGTCCGGCGGTGACGGTCCGGCGGTGACGGTCCGGATCTGACGGTCCGGATCTGACGGTCCGGATCTGACGGTCCGAAGCTGAGAGGCCGGGGCACCCGCTTGCGGGTGCCCCGGCTCTTCCGCGTCTCCGGGGGAGCGGCGGTCTCAGCCGACCAGCAGTTCCCTCTTCAGTTCCTTCAGCTCCCGGTTGTCGATGCCGAGGCCCTCGCGCAGGTACGAGCGGAAGGAGCCGTACTCCTCCTCGATCTCGTCGAAGCTCGCGTTGAGGTACGCGGGGCGGACGTCGAGGAGGGGCTTGCAGACGGCGGCCCGCGCGGGCGGGAGGTGGAAGAGGGCGGCGTCGTTGGCGGCGGCCCGGTAGGTGTCGCTGGCCAGGTAGTCGGCCATGACCGTCTCCTCGGGCACGCCGAGGGCGGTCAGCAGGGCGGCGTTCGACCAGCCGGTGCGGTCCTTGCCGGCCGTGCAGTGGAAGAGGACGCCGCGCCGGTCGTCGTCGGCGATGCCGTCGAAGACGGTGGTGTACGCGGTACGGGCGGTGTCGCCGCTCACCATGAAGCGGTTGCCCCGGACCATCATCGCCTCGGCCTCGGCGGGGGTCTTCGGCATGCCGGTGAACGTGCCGCTGCCCGCGAGGACATCGGCGACGACATGGGTGGCACCGGCCGGGACGCGGTCGGGCGCCGTGCTCCGCTCGGACTCCATGCGCAGGTCGAAGACCGTACGGACACCGAGGCGCCTCAGCTTGGCGAGGTCCGCGTCGGTGAGCCTGTCGAGGGCGTCGGAGCGGTAGACCTCGCCCATCCTCACCCAGTGGCCGTCGGAGGTGCGGTAGCCGCCCGCGTCACGGAAGTTGACGGTGCCCTGGAGGCGGATCAGCCGGTCGGCGAGGTGCAGCGGGGTGCCCCGGTCGGGGACGAGGTCGAACCAGCGCCGGTCGGCGGCGGCCAGGCCGGTGACGGTGACGGAGCCGGTGGCGCCGCCGCGGGCGACGGTACGGCCGCCGGTGCGGACCGTGACGCCGTGGGCGCCGGGGGCGGACCACGTGACGGTGAAGGTGCCCCCGGCGTTCTCGGTGACGGTCGCGGCGGTGAAGGGGATGCGCTGCCCGCCGTGGTGCGCGTGGCCGTGCGCGGAGGCGGCCGGGGCGGTGAGCCCGGTGAGCAGGGTGGCGGCGACGACCGCGGTGGAGAGGGACTTGACTCGTGTCACGGGGTTCATGGCGCGGATCGTTCAAGTCACGATCGAACCTCGGGTGAACTGCGGTCAAAAGCGGCCTGAAGGGCGTCGGATCACATAACGTTCCGGCCCCCGAACCGACGTACCCGGTCCATTACAGTGCTGCGCAGACCGGTCTACGGGGGGAGGGCACGTCGTGGCCACGACAGCCGCGGCCGTGTGGGGCCGCGCCGAACAGCAGGACTTCCGCGCCCGCGTACGGGGCTGTCTGCTCGGCGGAGCCCTCGGCGACGCGCTGGGCGCGCCCGCCGACGGACTCACCCTCGCCGGGATCCACGAGGCCCACGGACCCGACGGACTCACCGAGCCCGCCGCCGCCTTCGGCCGGCGCGGCGCCGTCACCGCCGCCACCCAGATGGGTCTGTTCACCGTCGACGGCCTGATCCGCGCCCAGGTCCGCCGCGACACCGGCGCCTGGCACCCGCCCACCGACGTCCACCGGGCCCATCTGCGCTGGGCGGCCACCCAGCGCGACTGGGGCCCCGACGAGCGCCGCAAGGACAACGGCTGGCTGGCCACGGAGGAGTGGCTCTACGCCCGCCGCAACCCGCCGCGCGCCTGCCTCACCGGCTTCGGCGACGACGTCCTCGGCACCCTCGACAAGCCCAAGAACCCCACGGCCGCCGACTCCGGCGCGCTCGTCCGCTCGGCCCCCTTCGGGCTGCTCGTCGGCTGGGAACCGCAGCTCGTCTGCCAGCTCGCCGTGGAGTGCGCGGCGCAGACCCACGGCGCCCCCGCCGCCGCCCTCGCCGCGGGCGCCTTCGCCGTCACCGTCCACGGCCTCGCGCGCGGCGCCTCCGTCGGGACGGCCGTCGACGGGGCCCGCGAGCAGCTGGCGGCGCGCCCCGGCCACGAGGCGGTCACCGAGGCGCTCGGCCGGGCCCTCGGAGCCGTACGGGAAGGGTCGCCGGACCCGGAGCGGGTGGCCGCCCTCGGCGCGGACGAGGACCGGGCCGAGGGGCAGTTGGCGGCGGCGGTCTACTGCGCGCTCGTCGGCGAGGACGTACGGCACGGGCTGCGGCTCGCGGTGAACCACGACGGCCCCTCGTCCGTCACGGGGGCGCTCACGGGCGCCCTGCTCGGCGCCCTGCACGGCGAGACGGCCCTCCCGCCGGCCTGGCTGGCCGAACTGGAGGGCCGCGCGACGGTCCTGGAGCTCGCGGACGACTTCTCGATGGAGATGACCCAGGGGCCGGCGCTGCACGGCCCGGCGGAGTCGTCACCGGGGTGGCTTGCGCGGTACCCGAGGGGCTGACCGGTCGGGTGGGCGCCCGGGGCGCGGCTCGGGGGAGCCGGCCGGTCCGGTCGGCGTCCGGGGCCGGCGGCCCGCCCGGCTCAGCCGAGGGGCTGGTCGGTGCGCGCTCCGGCCTGAGCGGTACACCCGCCCCCTCCCCGTCCGAGCCGAGCGTGGCCAGGAGCGCGTCCCGCTCGGGGGTGTCCTCGGGCTTCACGTACCCGATGAGGACGTACAGGACGAGCGAGGTCGCGAGCGGCGAGACGATCGGAGCATGTGGTGACAATGTGGGGGAGGGCCAAGGGGCAGTAGAATGGTTCGACTCACTGACCCTTGTTCACGTCTTTGAACCTGTCCCGATGGGGCGGGGAAGGGCTCAGCGCATCAGCTCCCCGGCGTTGACCAGCAGCGACTGACCCGTGATCGCCCGGGCCCGGTCCGAGGCGAGGAACACCGCCGCCTCCGCCACGTCCCCGTCCGTCGCGAGCTCCGGCAGCGCCATCCGCTCGGTGAGCCGTCCGAGCACCTCGGCCTCCGGAACCTGCTCGGTGTGCGCGGTGAACTGGACGAAGGCCTGCACCGGCGGCCCCCACATCCAGCCCGGCAGCACGGTGTTGACCCGGATGCGGTGCGGCCCCAGCTCGTGCGCCAGGGAGTACATCGCGGAGGTCAGCGCCCCCTTGGAAGCCGCGTACGCCGCCTGCCGCACCTGCGTGGGCGCGGCCACCGCCGACTGCGTGCCGATCAGGACGACCGAGCCGCCGCGCTCCTTCAGCGCCGGGAGGCAGGCCCGGGTCATCCGCAGCGTGCCGAGCAGATTGACGTCGAGCACGCCCTGCCAGGTCGCGAAGTCGGCGTCCTCCAGGCCCCCGAAGTAGGAGTCCCAGGCGGCGACGTGGACGACGGCGTCGATCCCGCCGAAACGTTCGACGGCGAGCCCGGCGAGGGCCTCGCACTGCGCCTCGTCGGTGATGTCGGTGACCCGGTGGGCGGTACGGCGCCCCTCCGGGTCGATCTCCGCCGCGGACTTGGCGAGGTTGGCCTCGGTGCGCGCGCCGAGAACGGCGTTGCCCCCGTCGCGTACGACCGTCTCCGCGATGCGGTGGCCGAGCCCGGCCCCGACCCCCGAGACGACGACCGTCTTCCCCTGGAGCAGCATCATCCGACCCCTTCCGGACCCTGGTCATTCATCTGACGGCCCGTCAGAGTAGGTCCCTGTCACCGACATGGGAAGACTTGGGAGAGGGGTACGAGAGTGAGCGAGGAGACCCGCAGCGAGACGTACGCGGAACTGGCCTCCGTCGGCCCGTACGGCGTCCGGCCCGGCCACGCGCTGATCACCATGGTCGAGCCGCACCCGGGCCACGAGTACGCGTACAACCGCTGGTACGAGGACGACCACTACTACGCCGGCGCCATGGCCATGCCCTGGATGTACGCAGGCCGCCGCTGGGTCGCCACCCGGGAGCTCCAGGAACTACGCGGCCCCGAGAAGTCGGCGGTCGCCCGGCCGGTCACCGCGGGCTGCTACCTCTCCACGTACTGGATCACCGAGGGCCGCTACGACGACCACATGAAGTGGACCGTCGGCATCAACAAGCGGCTCAACCGCGACGCCCGCGTCCACCAGGAACGGACCCATGTCTTCACCGCGTTCCAGGACCACGCGGCGACCGTCTACCGGGACGGGGCGGCGGGCCCGCGCGACTTCCACGCCCTCGACCACCCCTACGCCGGCCTGATCCTCCAGGTGATCGACACCGAGGGCCCCGCGGAACGGGACGCACTGCTCGACCGGCTGCGCCACCGCGAACTGCCCCGCGGACTGGCCGGCTCACCGGCGGCGATGGTCACCGTCTTCCGCCCGACCCCACTGCCCGGCGACCGCATGACGTACGTGAAACAGGTCGAGGGCGTCGACACCCGACTGACCCTGCTGTGGTTCCTGGAACGCGACCCCAGGGACTGCTGGCCGGACCACTTCACGGACCTGGAGTCCCTGACCACCCCGGACGACGAGGGCCCGGCCGGCCGGGTGGAACTGGTGGCCCCGTTCATCCCGACGATCCCGGGGACGGACCGGTACGTGGACGAACTGCGCTGAGACGGGGCCCGCGCCCGGGCTGGCCGGGAGGGTTTCGCCTGACAGCACCACGTGCCGCCCCTATGGTGGATGTCCGGCCGGAGCGATCGACGCTATGCCGACCGGAGCATGGGGGCGTTGATGGAAGCACAGATGGTGGAACTCGCGCGGGCCGCAGGCGCCGCCGTGATCACGGTCATGGCCACGGACGCCTGGGAGCGGACGCGCGACGGGGTCGTGGCGCTGTGGCGTCGGGTCAGTCCCTCCCGGGCCGACGGTGTCGCGGGAGAACTCGAGGCGACCAGGGAAGACCTGCTGGCGGCCAGGGAGAACGGGGACGACCTGGTCGAACAGGAGCTGCGGGAGGAATGGGCGGGCCGCCTCCGACGCCTCCTCCGCGATCAGCCCGAGGTCGCCGCGGAGCTCCGCCGGATCCTCGCCGAAACCGTCCCCGAACCCCAGGAGGCAGGCGCCGGGACCGTACACCTCCAGGCCGAGGCCTCCGGCAGCGGCCGCGTCTACCAGGCGGGCCGCGACCAGCACATCACCGAGCGGTGAACGGGCCGGAGGGGAACGCGGAGCCGGGGGTGCGGGGCTCGGCGTCCGGCCAGGGCCGGGTCTATCAGGCTCAGCGCGACCAGTACGTGACGGAGCACCACCACCACTACCCGTCCTGCGACGCCTCGTCCCTCTTCGGCCCGGGTGTGGAACGGGTGATCGTCCCGATGCCGCGAAGCGCCACCGGGCCGACCCCGCCCGCACCGGACTCGGTGCGCACACCGCTGGTGGGGCGGACCCCGATGGTGCTGCGGGACCGCCGGGACCTCATGGCCGGCCTCCTCGCGGCAGCCCGGGACGAGACCGGGGGAGTGCACGTCCTGCACGGGCTCGGCGGTTGCGGCAAGACAGCCGTGGCCCAGGCCGTCTTCAACGAGGTGACCCGCGGAGGGGGACGCACAGGCCTGTGGGTCAACGCCTCCGAACGCTCGACACTTCGGGCGGGAATGCTGGCCGTCGCCGCGGACCGGGGAGCCGGGGCCGGGGAGCTGGTCGCCGCCCACAAGGGGCAGCGCGCTTCCGCCGACCTCGTCTGGCACAGCCTCCACTCCTCGTCGGAGCCGTGGCTCCTCGTCCTCGACAACGCGGATGATCCCGAGGCGCTGGGGGAAGGCGGGTGGCTGCGGCAGAGTCCGCGGGGAACGGTCATCGTCACCACGCGGCAAGCCGGTTCCCGGGTGTGGCAGGGGGCGCACCTCCATCACCTGGGAGTGCTGCCGGTCGAGGACGCCGCGCTTGTACTGCGTGACCTCGCTCCCGAGGCGGGATCGGTCGAGGAGGCCGAGACGGTGGCGCGAAGACTCGACTGTCTTCCCCTCGCGCTCACGCTGGCCGGGTCCTTCCTGTCACGCCAACTACTGGAGAACTGGTCCATGAGTGACTACCGACGCCACCTGGACGACAATCCGACGGAGTTGATCGACCAGGGGGCGGTCCCCGGCAACGCCGAGAGGAACGCCCGGCAGCTCGTGGGCCGGACATGGGGCATCTCGTTGGCCACCCTCGCGGGCGACGGCCTTCCCGAATGCCTCTCGCTCCTGAGGCTGTTGTCGTGCTGGGGCTCCGACCCGGTGCCGTTGTCCCTGATCCGCCCCGATGCTGTGGACGCGGCGCTGCTGACCGCCCTCGATCCCCCGCTGACCGGGGCGCGCGTCGAGGCGGCCCTCCGCGGTCTGCTGGACCATTCCCTCGTCTCGCTCGTGAGCCTCGATGTCGACGGCAGGGCTTTGCGCTGTGTGAAGACGCACGGCGTGGTCCTGGACAGCGTCGCCGCCGCGGTCCCCGCGGACCAGCGGGCCCTGCTCGTGACGGCCGCCACGAAGCTCCTCCAGGACGCCGTCCCGGAGAGCGGTGCCCGCGCACAGGGCACCCAGCGCGTGGGGCACCTGGTGCCCCACGCGACGAACCTGCTCCGGCGTGCGGAGGAGACGGACGGCGCCGGCCCCGTGGTGGCCCTCGGTACGCGCCTTGCCGGGTGCCTCTTCGACGGTGGCGACTTCCAGGCCGCGCTGTCGTTGGCGCGGACCGTGGCGGAGGCCGCCGCGCGACGGCTGGGACCGGAAGACCCCGCGACGCTGCGCGCGGAGCACCGGGCGGCCACGGCTCTCTTCCGGCTCGGGCGCTTCGAGGAATCGGAGGCGCTGCACAGGCGTGTCCTCGACGCCCGGGACAGGACGCTCGGGCTGGAGCACAAGGAGACGCTGGAGAGCCGCCAGGACATTCACGAACCGCTCAGCCAGCTCCAGCGGATCGAGGAATGCCTGGCCACGCTCCGTGAGACCGCGGAGATCCGCGCGCGCGTCCTCGGGGAGCGGCACCAGGACACGCTTCACGCGAGGGCGCTGCTCATCGAGTACCTGGCCGTCGCAGACGCCGTCGACGAGTTCGACAGGGTGGGGCCGGAGATCATCGCCGCATGCGAGGAGCACCTGGGCGGCGACTCCTTCACCACCGTGACGGCCCGGCACAACTACGCCTTCGGCCTCTACCGCTTCGAGCGGCCGGCCCAAGCGGAGGCGGAGGCCCGGCAGGCGCTGCGGGGACGCGAGCTGGTGCACGGCCCCGACCACGCCCTCGCCCTCTCCGCGGCCGTCCTGCTGAGCTGGATCCTCGGAAAGCTCGGACAGGTCGAGGAGTCCCTCGCGCTCGGACGCCGGGTCGTCCGGGGGCAGGAGCAGGCACTCGGGCGGGAACACCCGTATTTGCTCACGAACCGTGCTGGCCTTGCCGAGGCCCTCGCGGCGGCGGGCGAGGCGGACGAGGCGCGGGCGCTGGCCCAGGAGAACCTGCCGCTGTGCGAGCGGGTGCTGGGGCCGGACGACCCGGTCACGGTCACCACGCGCGGCCTCGTCGGACCGACGGGGGTCGGATAGAAGGGGAGGGTGGCGGGGCGCCCCGGAAGGCAAGCAGGCCCCCTCGGCCGGGACGGCGATCCAGTCGAGAGGGCATTCCTGAGGGGGTGGCGCGGGCGTCAGGCGCCGGGGCGGTCGCAGACGTCGAGGACGAACGCCGACCAGGTCTCGGCGGAGAAGCCGAGCCCCGAGCGGTCGATGTCCTTCGAGTCCCGGACGCGGACCAGAAGGCCTTCCTGCGCCTTGACCTCTACGCAGTCGCCATTGACGGCCGAGTACGAGGACTTGGTCCATGCCGCCAGTGCGTCGTGCCGAAACAGCATCGTGACTCCGATGGTTGTGCCAGTGGGGTGGGTGACGTGCGTTGCAGCCGCTTCGGCAGCGGCTCCGTGCTCGACGCTACGCCGCAACATCGCGACCGACAGGCCGCGTTCACCCATCCGGATGGCATATTCCATCGATATCTGTGCACCGATGTACCGGAGGTGTAGGGTGCCCGCTCCCCCTTCCGGAATCGGCTACTCCGCCTCTAGTTCGTCTGCCACGCCGAGGATGAAATCACGGGACTGCTCGGCGCTGAGCGCCTTCGCCCTGAGGTGCTCGTACATCACCGCGTAGCTCTGGACGTCGATGGCCTTCTCCAGATAGAGATCGCTGGTGACGCCCTCCAGGTAGACGACGCTCGCGTCCGTGGCCTCCTGGAACTCCAGGATCGCGAACTTCCCGTACATCCCGGGGTGGGCGCCGACGCCGTACGGCAGCACCTGGAGCGTCACGTGCGGCTTCTCGCTCAACTCTGCGAGATGCCTGAGCTGATCGGCCATGATGCGCGGATTGCCGACGACGCGGCGCAGCAGGGCCTCGTCGATGACGGCCCAGAATCGCAGCGGGTTGACCGGATCGGAGAGACGGTCCTGACGCTTCAGCCGGATCTGGATGCGCTTGTCGATCTCGCTGGGCGTGGCCTCCGGCCACATGCCCTCGATCACCGCCTGCGCGTACTCCCGGGTCTGCAGCAGACCGGGAACGATCAGTGATTCGTACACGCGCAGCGACGCGGCGTCGGTCTCCAGGCCGATGTAGACGCTGTACGGGATGTCGCCGAAGGCGTGCCACCAGCCCTGCTGGCGGGAGTCCTTGGCCATCTGCATGAGGGAGTCGACCATGCGCTCGTCCTCGACCTCGTACACGCCGCAGAGGTCGCGGACATCGCGCTGACTGATCGAGCGACGGCCGTTCTCCAGCCGGCTGATCTTGGACTGGGAGACGAGGAGACGCTCGGCGACCTGCTCCGCCGTCATGTTCTTCGCTTCCCGGAGCCGTCGCAGCTCCTGGCCCAATCGGCGTCGCCTGACTGTGGGGTTGACGTTGGACGCCACGGAAACTGCACCTCCGGCTGTCTGCTGCGTAGCTGTGAGTATCTACCGCTTGGCAGACTGCCACCAATGGCCGGGTGTGCGCTGGAAAACGACCACAACGTGTGCGTCCGGGAACGCACATGTGCGGGGCGGCCGTCCTGGCCGCCCCGCACACCTGTGCGGCTCCCGGTTGGTACCTCGGGGTGGAGCGTGAAGTGCCTGCCGGTGCCTAGTGCGCCGCCACGCGGGCCATGCTGCTGCCGTGTGGCTGCGCCGGGACACCCGCGGCGCTCCGGCGCGGCTGTGCCGCCGCGCCGTTCTGGACGTCCATCACGGCGTGCGCCACGAGTCCGCCCATCGGGTCGTGCCGGATCAGATCGCGCAGCCTCGACCGCGACGACCGTCCTTCGTTTCCGGGGTAGAGGTGCTTCCCGAGTCCGACCGCGTGGGCCAGCGCGGCAAGCGCCGCGGTCCGCGGGTCCGGCGGTACGCCGGTGCGGATCGCACTGTCCAGCCGGGAACGGATCTCCCGACTGATCGCCGTGTCCGTCGCCTGGTAGCGAGTCGTCGGCAACACCCCGCACATCTGGCCCTCCACGGCATGCACCATGCCGCATCGCTCCAGATGCGAGAGATACGTCTGGCGGAGCCCCAGTCGGGGCCCGCCGATCCAATGGACGGCCCGAACCGGACTGCCACGCCTGCGCAGCAGCTCCAGTGCGGAGTCCAAGGTCGGATCTCCGGTCGGCCGTGGCATCACCACGGCGATACGATCCCCGTCAGGGGCTATCCGGCCTGCCAACGCCAGCTCCACTAGCTGTGCGCCGGCCAGGCCGAGGTCGAGCGACTGCGGCTGCGCTGTGGTACCCGTGGTCGGGTCCAGAGCGAGCAGCAGAAGCTCCTCCGGAATGGTTCTGCGGCTCCTGCCCATCCATGCCTCCCCGCGTGGATGAATGACAGGGTGACCCCTCTCACATTCATCTGTCGAGAGTGCCTGGGTGGTTCATCCGGGAACCAGTACGTATGTCGTTCTCGTCTAGCACGGGAGCCAAGGGGTTCACACAGGACACTGGTACACGGACCGGTACACGGTTCGAACGTACGCATGACGCAGGAGGAGGCACGGTGGCGGGCGAGTCCCCCGACAAGGCGGAGCAGCAGGGGTCGTCTCAGGAGACGACGGCCTCGGGCGGCGGCGGCCGGGATCCGCGGCTTTCCGTGCTCCGTGAGTCAGACGCCTCGTCGTCGGCTCCGGTTGCGGCGGCGTCCTCGGAGTCGACAGCGTCGACGGCGTCGAAGGTTCAGGTGGACCAGCCGACGGCCGTCTTCAAGACGCTCGCGCCGCGGACGCCGGAGGACGACGCGCCGACGAAGACGCCGGAGGTGACGGAGGCGGCGGAGGCGGGCGTTACGGAGCCTGAGAGCGCGTCCGAGAGCGCGTCCGAGCCGGAGCCTGAGAGCGCGTCCGAGCCGGAGTCGGCAGGCGAGCCGGAGGGCGACCGTCTGAAGGCGGCCGTGGCGGCGTGGGTCGCGACGGACGAGCCGGAGCCCGGGGAGCCGGACGACGGGGCCGAGGGCGAGCCGGAGGACGCGACCGCGACGGACGACGAGCCGGAGTCGGAGGACGAGTCCGAGTCCGACGACTCCGAGGCGGAGTCCGAGGACGAGCCGGAGCCCGACGAGGGCGCCGACGCCGATGACTCCGCCGATGACTCCGACGACTCCGACGAGGAGCCTGCCGAGGAGCCCGTCGAGGCGAAGGCGCCCGGGGAGTCCTGGTTCGCCGCGCGGAAGCCGGCGGCGGGCACGAAGCCCGCGCCCGAGGCGAAGGCCCCCACCGCCCCCGCTACGGCCCCCTCCGGTGCCACGAACGGCGATGCCGGCGATGCCGGCGATGAGAACCCTGTCGACCAGCCGACGACCATGTTCAAGGCCGTCAAGCTGCCCGTGGATCAGCCGACGACCGCGTTGAAGCTCCCGCCCTCGCTGACCGGGAACCCCGACAGCGAGCGCACGAGCACCTTCCTGCCGCTGCGCGCGGACATCCCGGCCGAGCAGAAGGCCGAGAAGGCCCAGGGGGCCCGGGAGGCGGAGAAGGCGCCGGGGAAGGCCCCGGCCCCCACCCCCGTACCGAAGACGACCCCGGCCCCGGCCCCGGCCCCGGCCGCCTTCGTCGAGGCGGAGCGGACGCGGCAGCAGCCCCTGCCCCCGCTGCCCCCGCTCGACCTGCTCGCCGAGCTGACGAACACGCCGCCCCCCGCGCCGACCCCGATGCGGACGACGCTGCGCCGGGTGCGGATCTGGACCCCGCTCGTCATCCTCCTGCTGATCGCCTTTGCGATCGCGCAGATGGTCCGCCCGCTGCCCGCGCCCGCGTTGACGCTCACCACCGCGCCGACCTTCACCTTCGAGGGCGGCGAGCTGAAGATGCCGTGGCCGGGTGAGGGACAGGGCGCCGTCGAGGTCGAGGGCGTCGGTTCGGTGGGTACGTACGGACCGCAGAAGCCCGCCCCGATCGCGAGCGTCACGAAGACGATGACGGCGTACGTGATCCTGCGCGACCACCCGATCAAGGGGAAGCAGCAGGGCCCCGAGATCACGGTCGACAAGAAGGCCGCGGACCAGGCGAAGGCGACGCACGAGTCGACGGCGGCGGTCCAGGAGGGCCAGACGTACACCCAGAAGGAGCTCCTGGAGCTCCTCATGATCCCCTCCGCGAACAACGTGGCCCGGCTGCTCGCGCGCTGGGACGCCGGTTCCGAGGCCGCGTTCGTGGCGAAGATGAACGCCGCCGCGAAGGACCTGGGGATGACCGGGTCGACGTACACGGACCCGTCGGGTCTGCTGGACAGCACGGTGTCGACGCCGCAGGACCAGCTGAAGCTGGCGAAGGCGGTCATGCAGTACGACGTGTTCCGCGAGATCGTGAACATGCCGAACCTGACGGTGGACGGCATCCCCGGCCGCATCGAGAACAACAACAACATCCTGCTCGAACCCGGGGTCAACGGCATCAAGACCGGCTCCTCCACCCCGGCCGGCGGCAACCTGCTGTGGGCGGCGAACACGGTCATCGACGGCAAGAACCGCCGGATCCTCGGCATCGTGATGGGGGCGAAGGACGCCAAGCTGCTGAACGACAAGCTGCAGCTCGCCATCGACAACAGCCTCAAGCTGATCCAGCAGGCCCAGAAGGACGTCACCTCGGCGGCCGTGGTCCGCAAGGGCCAGGTCCTCGGCTACGTCGACGACGGCCTCGGCGGCCGGACCCCGGTCGTGGCGACGAAGGAGCTCAAGGCGATCGGCTGGCCGGGCCTCAAGGTGGACCTGGAGCTCACCGACGGCGGCAAGGCCCTCCCGCACGCGGGCAAGGCGGGCGACATCGTCGGCCAGGTGTCCATCGGTACGGGCACGGGCAAGGTCAGCTCCCCGGTCGCCCTCCAGGCGGACCTGGTGGAGCCCGGCTTCGACAAGAAGCTGACCCGCGTGGGCTGAGGCACCACCCGCTCGGCCGGGCGCCCCGGGTAGTCCGGGGCGCCCAGCTGTTAGCGTCTCCAGGGGAACGGGAGACGCGTGACACACGCGCGAGAAGCGAGACGGGCAGCACGGGAAAGGGCCGCAGTGACCACCGCCGAGCCGACACGCGCCGACCGCGCGGACTTCGTTCCGGACCCCGCCGCGGGGTCCACCCCGGGCTCCACCCCGACGTCTTCTCCGGCCCCGACCGGGGCCCGTACCCCGGACCCCACCCAGGCACGTACCGCGGCCCTCACCCAGACCGGCACTCCGGCCTCCGTCCCGGGCTCCGCCCCGGCCTCCACCTCGGACACCGATGACTCCGTCTCCGACGCCGACGCGTCTCCCGATTCGCTCCCGCGAATAGTGCTCCCGGCACAGCGACCCGCCCCGAAGGCGGAAACCCGGGCGAGCACGACCCCGGTCACGGCCCCTACGGCGACCCCGACGGCTCCGCGCCGGAAACGCCGCTACACGGTCATGGCCGCCACCGGCCTCGCCGCCGTCACCCACATCCTGTGGTTCTTCTTCTTCGCGAACAGCGGCGGGGATCTGGCGGCGCAGGACGCGTGGGCCGAGTTCGTCGGCCGGCACCCGGACTCGGCGTACAACCTGGCCTGGTACGGCGGGATGCATCCGGTCTCGTACAGCGTCGTGTCGCCGTACCTGATGTCGGTGCTCGGCGTGCGCAGCACGATGATGGTCGCGGGGACCCTGTCGGCGGCGCTGACCGCGCTGATCCTGGTACGGGTACGGGCCGTCCGCAATCCGCTGGCCTGCTCGGTCGCGGCGGTCTTCGCCTTCCTCTGCAACGCCCTGTCGGGGCGGGTGACGTTCGGCCTCGGCATGATGTTCGCGCTGGGCGCGGTCGCGGCGGTCTTCTGCTGGCCGCACCGCTGGCGGCGCAAGCGCTGGGCGAAGGCGGTGGTCGCGGCGCCGCTGGCGGGACTGGCGACGGCGTGCAGCCCGGTCGCGGGCCTCTTCCTGGGGGTCGCGGCGGCGGCGCTGTTCCTGAACGGCCGGCGCCCGGGGGCGTACGCGCTCGGGCTGGCCCCGGTGGCGGTCGTCGCGCTCTCCTCCTGGCTGTTCCCCTTCTCGGGCACGCAGCCCATGTCCTTCGGGTCGACGGCGCTGCCGCTGCTGTTCGGGGTGCTGGTGTTCCTGCTGGTCCCGAGGGACTGGCGGACGGTCCGCACGGGCGCGGCGGTGTACACGGTCGGCACGCTGCTGACCTGGCTGATCGACTCGCAGATCGGCTCGAACATCTCGCGGCTCCCGATGCTCTTCGCGGGCGTCGTGCTGCTCGCGGCGCTGCCGTACACGAAGCCGCGCTCGCGCCGCTGGTACGCGCTGCTGCTGGCCTTCGTGGGGCTGAACTTCTGGATCGGCTTCAAGGGCGTCGACGACGTGATCCGCACCGCCCCGGACGCCTCCTGGGCGCGGGAGGTCGCACCGCTCATCAACCAGCTCCAGGTGCGGGGCGCGGGCAAGGCCAGGGTCGAGGTCGTCCCGGCCTCCAGCCACCGCGAGTCCTCGGCTCTCAGCCCGTACATCAACCTGGCGCGCGGCTGGAACCGGCAGGCCGACATGGAGCGGAACCCGCTCTTCTACGACGACACCCTGAACGCGGTGAACTACGAGGAATGGCTCGACCGCTGGGCCGTCCACTACGTGGTCCTGCCGACCGGGGCCCCGGACTCGGGCGCCCAGCAGGAGGCGGAACTCGTCGACGAGGGCCTGCCGTACCTGAAGCAGGTCTGGTCGGACGAGAACTGGCGGCTGTACGAGGTCGAGAACCCTACGCCCCTCGCGGACCCGCCGGCCGAGGTGCAGAGCGCGGAGGAGAGCGAGGTCGTGATCCGGGTCGACAGGCCTGGCCGGGTCCTCATCCGCGTCCCGTACTCGCCGTGGCTGGCGCTGGTGGACGAGAACGGCGGCAAGATCGAGGCCCCGCAGGAGACGGAGGCCTCGAAACTGGCCCGCGAGGAGTCGGAGACGGACCTCCCGAAGGTCTTCGCGAACGAACAGGGCTGCCTGTTCAAGACGGAGGCGGACGCGGAGGGCGACGAATGGACGGAACTGATCGCCCCGAAGGCGGGCGTCTACCGCTTGGCGGCCCCTTACAAGCTCTCGCGGGGCACGGCGTGCCCGGAGGAACTGCGCTGAAGGGTGTCACCCCGCTCCCTCGCCTCAGGCGGAGCGTGGTCGGCCGGATGATTCCCCCGCGCTCAAGCCCGGCGGTTCTGTGCCCCCATGACCGGGTCACGCTCCCGTCCCGGCCGCTCAGGAAGCGGCCCGGTCGTCCCTGACCGCTGCCGTTGATGTCGGCCGTGGATGCCGAAGGGCACCTACCGAGATCGGTAGGTGCCCTTCGGCCACGTGCCCCCGGCAGGATTCGAACCTGCGACACCCGCTTTAGGAGTGGGATCGAATCCGTGCCGGACGGTTCCAGACCGTGCCGCGCGGTGCTGTTCTGCATGATCAGCGCCGCGTGACGCGGGACCTGATCCTGTATGTGATGCCTCGTGCTGACCCGTCCGCTCACGCATCGCGCACGCATTCAGCTCACCTCGCCGGCAAGCCTTTCGCCAGTACAGCCATCCGTCGACCAGCCGACTGGTTCCCTGGCGGCTGCGGACCACCCGCCAAGCGCCAACGAGCTGCGGTGCCACCGGTCTGACTGACGGTCGCCGGTTGGGCACGTCACACTTCGACTCCGCCACCTGGCTCGTCATGAGAGGGACACCTTCCCGCCATTACGAAGTTGCTTCCGGTCAAGATTCCCCGCTTTCACCGGAAGCATGGCTTCCGTCACAGACGGTTTCCAGGAATGCCCATCGAATGGCCCCGGCAAACACTCCAAGCCCAGGGGGGGCAGAACTCATGACGCGCACCTCGCAGGTACGTGCCGTGCTGATCGCGGCGCTGGCAGTGACCACACTCGTCGGCACCATCACCTCGGCCAACGCCAAGGGCACTCAACCCAAGAGCAGAGACGCCTACGCCACGAATCCGAACGATCCGGGGCTCATCGAGCTGTACTCCACTCCGGAGCCCGGGCAGATAGGGCCCCTGAACTGGGACGGAGCGATCGGCGGCTGGGGGCCGGGAAACTTCGAGTCCCGCCACTGGGCCGACAACGACTACACGGAGATCCAGTTCATCGGGTGCACGATGTTCGGGGCAACCGGCAAGTCCGCCGGCGTGAAGCTCTGGCAGTCAATTCCCCTCAGCTTCGACAAGGACATGGGGATGCAGACCTACTACAACTGCTTCACCGGTCCGGATGCCAGCACGCGAGCCTGGTGGAACGTCTACTACGCCAACGGAGACGACCGGTACTTCACGATCCCGCAGCTCAACGGTTCCGAGTACACCAGAGCGACGATCTCCGTGAAGAGGGTCTACGTCGACACGGCGCTGGCCGACTGACGAGCGGCCGGTGTCGACCGACGACTCCGGCCGAACCGCACACATGGGCCGGGAGGGCTGTTCGGCCTCCCGGCCCGTCCCCCATGCGAGATCGGTACCCCTGTGAAGTTCCGAGCCCTCCTGCGCTCCTCCTCCGCCCTCTGGACCGCGCCGGTCTGGGGAGGCATCGTCGCCTTCTACTTCTTCTACGCTCTGCATCTCCATGACTCGTACGAGGAGGTCATCACCGGGCCGCTCTGGGTCGCCCAGCAGGTGGCCATCGCCCTGGAGTACTTCTACGCCTTCGCGTACGCCATCACCCTCGGCCTCGCGACCTGGGAGGGCGGGCGGCTCAAGCAGGATCGGGTGTGGGACCTCGCTCCCAGCCGGGCCCGATGGCGCGTGGCCGGACAGGCACTCGGACCTGCCGTCGGGGCCGGCTGGGCGATCCTGCTGCTGCCCTTCACCATGCGCCTGATCGAGACCCGGCTCCTGCCCACGCCGACCGCCGTGCTCCCTCTCCTCATGGGGATGGGCATCGTGTGCGCGTACGCCGTGGTCGGCTTCGTCCTCGGGCACCTCGCCCCGCGCGTGATCGCCGCACCTTTCGGCGCCGTCGCCACGTTCTACATGATCAGCAAGACGTCCGCGTACAGCGATCCGATCTGGCCCCGGCATGTCTCGGGGCAGCTCAGCACGAGCGTCGCCTTCGGTGAGTACTTCTCCGCTCCCACCGTCCTGATCCCCTTCCTCGTCGCCGCCGCCGTGGCCGCCGCCGTCGCCGCCTGGTGGAGCCGCGGCCCCCGTCGTCTGCCGCTACGGATCCTCGCGACCGCCGTGGCTCTCGCGACCCTTGTCCTGAGCGCGCGGACGGCCTCCGGCTGGGGCGTCGTCGACGGTCCGGTCAGCGCGGGGCACGCGCCCGCCCGCTGCGTCGGGACCGCGCCCCGGGTCTGCATGGCCGAGACGGGCGGCGCGGTCGAGCGGCTCGACGACGTACGGGCCGAGGTCACCGGCTCCCTGGAGAAGCTCCGAGCTGCGGGTGTCGACGTCACCGTGCCGTCCACTGTCACCGACGGTCTGCTGTACGAGCGTTCCCGCACCCGCCCCCGCTCGACCACCTCCACCTGGTGGCTGCCGCTGACCACCCAGGCGGAGACGGCGGGGCCCGACGGCCGCATCGCGGGCATCCGCTACGCCGTCCTGCTCAGCTCCGTCACCTTCCCCTGCTCCTTCCCCGCCACGATCACTCCCGGCACGCCCACCGCCTGGATCGTCAACCGCGACGCCGCGATGCTCTGGGCCGCGTACACCGTCGACGCCCAGGACCCCTACCTCCGCTGGCGTTCCGGCGAGTACGCGCAGTTCGCGAACGGAGCCGAGGTCCTGGCGAAGGTGAAGGAACGCGCCGCGAAGGGCCGAGCACTGCCCACCGCCGCACAGCGCACGGCCTGGTTCGAGCAGGAGCAGGCGAAGGCGTGCCGTGGCATGCCGAAGCGGCCGGCCGGCGTCCCTGCCGCGACCGGCCCCCAGGGGGAGGACTCGTGATCTGGTGGTACAAGGGACGCCGCCTCACCACGGTCGTCCTGCCCGGCCTTCTCGCGTTCACGCTGCTCGCCGTCGTCGCCCACGGAGAGTCGGTGGCCCTGCCCGGACTGATCAGTTCGGGCGGAAACCTCCTCTTCCTCATGCACCTGACGCCGCTGATCGTGACAGGCACCCTCGCGCACAGCCTCGCCCAACGACTGCCCGAGGCCGAGGACCTGAGCGTGCGCCCCATCCGGCGGTACGACGTGACCCTCGCCCTCTTCACGGTCGCCGCGGCGGTGTCGGCCGCCGGGACCATCGGCGCGCTCGCGGACTCCCCGACGGCGTACGAAGCCGGCCGGAACACACTGTTCCTGACCGGGCTCATGCTGTTCGCGGGAGCCGTACACCCGCAGGCCGCGACCGTCGCCCCCGTCGCGTGGGTCTTCATCGCCGCCTTCGTCGGCTACCGCGACTTCCACCGCCCCTGGCCCTGGGCCGTCACCCTGCATCCCGCCGGCTACGCACCCACGTTCCTCTTCTGCCTGGCGGTCTTCCTCTGCGGCCTGATCGCGCTCCACCGCACCCGCCGCCGACCCACCTCCTGAAAGGCCCGCCAGCCCCGTGTCCATCGAACTCGACGCCGTCTCCTACGCGTACGGGCGCCGCTCGCGCAGCATCCTCTCCGGGCTCAGCTACACGGTCCCCGACGGCTTCACGATCCTTCTCGGCCCCAACGGAGCCGGAAAGACGACCACGTTGAAGCTGGCCGCCGGGGTGAACCAGCCGAGCCGGGGGTCGGTACGGCTCGGGCGTCTGTCCTCCGACTCCAGGGCGTACCGCACGAAGGTGGCCTGGATGCCGCAGACCGTCACCGCCATGACCGGCCTCACCGCCCGCGAGCAGGTCGCGTACACGGGATGGCTGAAGGGGATGAGCCGCCGGGCCGCCTGGGACGCCTCCACAGGTGCGCTGGAACAGGTCCGGATGACCGAGCACGCCGACATGAAGACCAAGCGGCTCTCCGGCGGTCAGCTGCGCCGTGTCGGTGTCGCCTCCGCCTTGGTCCACGGAGCCGAGGTCCTGCTCCTCGACGAGCCGACGGCCGGTATGGACCCGACCCAGCGCCGTGTCTTCCGCGACCTCGTCATCGGGCTCGCCTCCCGGGAGGTGCGGGTCCTTCTCTCGACGCACGACGTGGCCGACCTGGCCGAGGAGGCGGACCACGTCACCGCCCTCACCCGGGGCACGATCACCTTCTCCGGCACCACCGGCGCCTTCCTCGCACACGCCCCCGCACACGTACCGGAGGCCCGCCGGGCCGAAGTCGCCTACACGGCCCTGACAGGGGACGGGGTCGCTGACTAGTCTCGTCTTCCGCGCGGAGCGTGTACCGGCCCTTCACCCGCGTGGCAGCCTCAGCCAGCCTCCGTGTGATCCGGCTCCACGACGCCCGGCACGGTACGGCGGCACTGCTCACCGCGGCCGGGGTGGCGCCCCGCGTCGTGATGGAGATCCTCGGGCACAGGCAGATCAGCATCACCATGGATGTGAATACCCACGTCGTCCAGGACACCCAGCGTGAGGCCATCAGTCACATGGACCGGCTGCTCAGGAAGCGGCCCGGTCGTCCCTGACCACTGCCGTTGATGTCGGCCGTGGATGCCGAAGGGCACCTACCGAGATCGGTAGGTGCCCTTCGGCCATGTGCCCCCGGCAGGATTCGAACCTGCGACACCCGCTTTAGGAGAGCGGTGCTCTATCCCCTGAGCTACGAAGGCGTGACCGCGGACAGCCTAGCGGATCGGGGTTGGGGAGGTCGCATCCGTTACCGGGATGTGGGTTCGGGCGTGGTCAGGTCCTCGTCGGAGAGGAGGGGCAGCAGCCTGGCGCCCGGAGCCGCTCAAGAGCCTCGGGGCCGTACTGTCCGCCGCCGGGCAGGACGCCCGCCCCCGTGCCGTGGTCCCCCCGCCCGCGCACCCGGGCCGGTCGCGCCGAGGCGTGTGTGCGCTCGCCTTGGCGTTCGAAGCCCCTTGGGTATGGTGGCCGGTGGGGCAACAGTGACGAAGGGGGAATGATGTCGTTCGACGAGGAATGGACCCAGGTCCGGGAGGGCTCGGCCGTCCAGCAGGACTCCGCGATGAGACTGAACTCCGCGGCGGCATCCCCCGGGGGCGGTTCCGGGCAGCCGGATCTGCGGACGAACGATCCGGGCAAGGCCGCCGCGGTGAAGGCCCTGGAGACGCGCATCCAGCCCGACACCCAGAAGGCGGGCGTCGTGGCGGACGAGTCCACTGGTGCGGCCCGGACCACCTTCGCCTCCTGGGCGACCAGCGCCGGTCTCAAGAGCGCGCACGAGCAGTGGGCGATGCAGGTCAAGTCGCTCCAGGCCCGGCTGGACGCCGACAAGTCCGCCCTGCAGGGCACCCGCAGCGGATTCACCGGGTTCGACAACGGGCTGCAGCAGCAGTGGCTGCTCCTCCAGCCACCGGCCGCCGGCGGACCGCAGGGCCCGTTCGCCCCGTAGCCCGCGCGGTCCGGAAGCAGCCCCGTAAGCCCGATCCCGTACAGACAGGTAACCCCCGGGGGACCCCATGCTGACCTACCAGGACGTCGTCACGATCGATCTCGCCCCGCTCACCACCGCCGCCGGCAAGTGGGACGAGATGGCGACGAGTCTCCACACGCTGGAGACCGACTACAAGGATTCCGTGCAGTCCGTCGCCGAGGACGGTGTCTGGCTCGGGTTCAGCGCGAACTCCGCTTCCGGGCAGTTCTCCGGGACCCGTCAGCAGTACGCCGCCGCGCAGGTCGAGGCCAAGGCCATCGCCTCGCTGCTCCGGGACGCGCACACCCAGTTCGTGACGCTGGTCAAGGCCGTCAAGGACGTCGTCGTCCAGGCCCAGGCGGACGAGATGATCGTCGACGGCCAGGGGAAGGCGGCCTGGGACTCCAGCAAGTACAAGACCTCCCGCAACGATCCGGACTACCCGGAGTTCCAGCGCAAGCGGAACCAGGCCTCCGAGGACTGGACGCGGCGGATCGACGCCGCCGTGAAGGCCGTCGACGACGCCGACCAGGGTGCCAAGCTGGCCCTGGTCCAGGCGGCCGGCGGGAACAAGGGCGTCATCCCTGGCCTGGCCAACCAGCAGTACGGCTTCAACGCCACCGCCGTCGGTGACATCGAGCTCTACGAGGCCCAGAAGGCCCAGGACATCGCCACCCGCATCAACAGCGGCGAGAAGGTGTCCGCCGCCGACTACGCCGAGCTGAACCGTTCCTTCCGCGACAACGCCGGCAACAAGGAGTTCAGCCAGACCTTCCTGGCCGGGCTCGGCACCGACGGGACCATCAAGCTCTCCGACAAGCTGAACAACAAGGACCACCAGGACCTGGAGCGGGGCCTGGCCAACACGGTGGCCGGCGCGACCCAGGTGCCGGGCAGTGTCTCCGACATGCCCCCGGGGTCGAAGAAGTTCAACGAGTGGCTGAACAGCCCCGACGGGAAGTTCTACAAGGACTGGACCGAGAGCCTCGACAAGACCGGCGTCAAGAACTACGGCTCCAACACCCAGCCGCTGCACGGCTACCAGTCGTTCGTCAGCATGATGCAGCACGCCGACACCGACTTCGACGACCAGTTCCTCTACCAGCTCGGCGACGACCTGATCGCCGCCGAGAAGGAGCACGAGGGCATCTTCACCAAGTGGGGCGGCGGCTGGGAGAAGAGGGGCATCGAGAGCGACCCGATCGACGGCCTCCTCGGTGTGATGAGCAAGAACCCGGACGCCGCGACCGCGTTCTTCGACCCGCAGGGCAACGGGCCGGCCGGCGACCACGTCGGCAACAACCACCTGACGTACCTCCTCGGCAGCGGCGACGGCTCCCGCGACTGGCCCGACAACGTCATCACCGGCTACGGCGTCACCACCTACGACGACTACACCAGCCGCATCGGCCTCGGCGCGGCCCTCGAAGCGGCGACCACCGGCCGGGAGCCCGGCGCGCCCGGCGCCGCCTTCGACCAGCACTCGGAGTCCCAGGCCCGGGTGATGCAGGAGACCATCACCGTCCTCGACAAGGGCGGCAAGGGCGACGCGATCGAGCAGAACCTCAAGGTCCCGCTGGGCCGCGCCCTCGCCGACTACACCATGGACACCCACGCCATCCTCAGCGGCACCGAGAAGAGCAGCCCCGAGGGCGGCTCCGGGATCAACGCGAACGGCGAGGACTCCAGCATCACCAACAGCAAGCACAGCCTGCTCCGGGTGATGCGCGGGGTGTCCGACGCCGCGTACGGGACGACTCCCGGCGGCGAGCCCGTCCTCGTCTACGACCTGCTGTACGAGAACGAGAAGCGCTACTCGGCCGAGTACCTGGCCACCGCACGGCCCGCCGTGGACGGCCAGCAGAACAACGTCGTCGGCGACTGGGACAACAAGGCCCGGGACGTCGGCGAGGTGTACGGGGCGATGACCGCGATCGGGTCGGACATGATCCTCGACGACCGCGACACCAAGATCGGCAACCTCAACGACGCCATGCGCTACACGTACCACGGTGTCGGTGGCCTCTTCACCCAGATCCCGGTGGTGGGCGACCCGATCCAGCGCATGATCGACGCGGCCACCTACGAGTACTCCAAGGACGTCGCGTCCGCGGCGGAGGACGTGGCCAGGTCCAAGGACAGCACCGCGACCTCCGCCGGAGTCGGCGGCACGAACGCGCTCATCGACGCCTGGGGCGGCACCCGCGGCGTCCAGGGCACCGAGGCGCACGCCCACGCCAGGGGCGAGGCGGAGCAGAGCTTCATCACCGGCCGCGAGGACGCCTACTCGGCCCTGCGGACGAGGAAGTGAGATGGCGGAAGGAAGCGGCCGGGCGGCGCCCGGACGGAGGGTCCTCGCACCCGTCGTGGCGCTCGGCGTCCTGGCGGTGGGCGCGGTGGGCGCGCACCTCTGGCTGAACACCGACCTCCTCTCGGGCGACGAGGTGTGCGGGGGCCTGGTGTCCACCGACGCGGCCGACGCCGTCTTCCCGTCGTCCGGCCGGGTCTCCGACCGCGACGGGCTGGACGAACGGCCGGGCGACCGGCTCGCGTTCAGCTGCACCGTCGAGAGCTCGTCGTTCCTGCCGGGCTCGGACACCGCGCACATCCGCGTCTCGGCCGGCCGTGAGCGCGGCGACTTCCCCTTCACCGACGACGGCCGCTGGCCGAACCCGGCCACCGTGTCGTTCTTCTCCGGCGGCGCCACGGGCGCGGTCGGCGGGGTCGGCGCGGACCACGGCTGGGTCCTGCTGCCCGCGGACTGTACGACGCAGGCCGGGCCGGCCGTCGTCGAGGGGTACGCCCCCGAGGGCTCCGACCCCGTCGAGCTCGCCCGGCTCCTGACCGACGTGGCCACCAGGGCGGCCGAACGGGCCGGGTGCCTGACCGGCGGGCCCCTCGTGGCTCCCGCCGCCCTGACGGCGTCCCCGGAACCCCGGCCGGTCGAGGACGGGGCGGTGTGCGGGATCGAGGGGCTCGGGTTCCCGGGACCGGGCGGCCGGACCCCGGAGGGGAAGGGTGCGGTGGAGGAGACCGTGACCGGCGTCCCGGGGGAGGGCGGTCGTCCCACCTGGGCCTGTGAGGTGGAGGGGTACGCCACCTACGCCGTGACCCGGGAGCCCCGGATCGTCGAGGGCATCCGCGCCTCGACCGGGTTCGAGGAACAGCCCGAGGTGGCGGGGCGCCCGGTCTCGGGCTTCGACCTCCGGCACGTGGTCGCCGACTGCGCGGGCGTTCCGACGTACTTCTCCCTGGGGTTCGGCCGGAGCTACCTGGACGCCGTCGGCTCGCCCGGCACCCCCCGCACGCAGGATCTCTTCGATGACTTCGTCCGATCCGCAGGCAAGCGGCTCGGCTGTTCCGCCCCGACCTCCTGAGGACACGACACGTGACGTACGTACGACCCCGCCTGCCCCGACGGCACCTTCGCCAGGGCCTGCTGATCGCCGCCGCCCTGACCACGGCGGCCCTGGTGACCGGCTGCCAGAGCGACACCGGCAGCGGTGCGGCGGCGCCGCTGAGCCTCGGCGGGCTGACCGGCACCGCCGACAAGATGCCCGACGGCGGCGCGAGCACCTGCCCGCTGCCGTACGACATGGCCGCGGCGGCGAAGGCGGCGGGCCTGGAGGGGGCCGTCGGCCCGGGGCCGGTGAAGGCGGACGGCGATCCCGTCGCCACGGCCGAGGGCGGCAAGCGGGCGAAGCCCGGGGAGCCGCTGGCCGAGAACCCGGGTGTCCTGGTGAGCTGCACCTTCCACATCGGGAAGGACGACGTGGAGGTGCACACCGTCGCCACCGGCAAGCCGCAGGCGCTGGCCCCGCTCGCCCCCGTGATCCAGCGGCTGTCCGGGGCGTCCGTCGACGAGCTGGTCGCCTATCTGAAGCAGGCCGGTGGGGCGGAGGCCGGGAAGGCGGTCGTCACCGGCAGCGGCAACGTCGCCGCCGTGCGGCTGAAGCTCGACGGCGACGGCGATGCCTCCCTCCTGGTCGGCCTCGGGGAGGCGGGGGCCGGCTCCCCGGACCGTACGAAGCAGGCCGGCGACCTCGCCGGAGCCCTGGCCGGTCAACTGCCTTAGGGCCTAGGCGGGCCTGGTCCGGGCGGGGGCGGACTCCCGGAGGGTCCTGCGGGTCAGGGTGGCTGCCACGAGGGAGAGGATCGCGGCGGCCAGGACCGCCGTCATGGCCGCCGTGCCGCCCCGGTGCTCGACCACCGCGCCGACGACGATCGGGGCCATGGAGGCCGCCGCCGTCGCGGAGAGGGCGACGACGCTGATGACCCGGCCCTGGATGTGGGCCGGGGTGGTCGCGGCGATCCGGCCGAAGAGGATCGAGTTGACCGCGGGGGCCAGGAACAGGCCCGTGGCCAGCGGGGCCACCATCGCCAGGCTGCCGTTGAGGACGGTGCTCGCCGCCAGCAGGACCACCAGGGCCGTCAGGGCGGTGAGCAGCAGGCGGTGGAAGGGCAGGAGCCGCTGGATGCGGGCCGCGAAGAGGGCGCCGAGGAGGCCGCCGATCGCGATGCAGCCCTGCGCGATGCCGAGGGCCCGGGGGCTGTGGCCGCTCTCGGTGAGGGTCAGGACGGAGGCGAACTGGGCGCCCGTGAGGGCGAAGTTGACCGGCGCGGCCATCAGGATCACCGCGCGCAGGAAGGGGCTCGCGACGACGTGCCGGAGGCCTTCCAGCATGTCGTGCCGCAGCGAGGCCTTCTTCGCGGCGCCCTCCCCCTGCTCCTGCTCCCGCTTGGGGTCGGCGGGCCTGCGGATGAAGGAGACCGCCAGGAACGACAGCAGGTAGCTGAGGGCGTCGAAGAGGAACGGGACCGAGCGGCCGAACGCGTACAGGAAGCCGCCCAGCGGCGGGCCGGCCAGGGAGGCTCCGTACGAGCGGGCCTCGTTGCTCGCGAAGGCCTCGGGGAGCTGCGAGCGGGGGACGAGCTGGCTGACGATCGACGTCTCGGCCGCGCCGAAGAGGACGTCGAGGACGGCGGCGGCCCCGGCGACCGCGAAGATCACCGAGAGGGGAGCGCTGTCGAGCAGGATCGCCGTGGCGAGGGCCGCGAAGAGGACCGCCCGGCCCGCGTCGCAGACCTGCATGACGCGCTTCCTGTTCCAGCGGTCGGCGAACGCGCCGGCCGGGAGCTGGAAGGTGACCCGGATGACCGCCTGGAGGGTGCCGAGGGCACCGGCCTGCACGGCGGAGCCGTTCAGGGCCAGGACGAGCAGGGGGAACGCGAGGACGGAGACGGCGGTGCCGAGCTGGGAGACGGTCTGGCCGCCCCAGAGCAGCGTGAAGTCCCTGTTCTTGCGCAGGGGCTTCGTGTCGTCGAGCTCCGTCGGCTCCGCTGCGGTTGCCGCCTCCGCGGTCATGGGTCCCCCTCGTGCGTCGGTGTGTGGTGCGTCGGTGTGTGGTGCCTGGTGTCGGGCGGGTGCGGTGGTCGTGGTTCTGCGGTCCGGTCCGGTTCGGTTCGGTCCGCCCGGTCCGGCTCAGCCTCAGGCTGGGTTCGGTCCGCCCGGTCCGGCTCAGCCTCAGGCTCAGGCGAACGGGTGGGTGAGGACGACCACTTCGACCGCCTCCGCCTCCGGCGGTCGTGTGTCCGGGTCCCGCAGGCGGTCCCGGTAGCGCATCACCAGCGCGTCGATGTCCGCGCGGAGTTCGGCCGCCTCGTCCGGGGTGACCCACCAGACCGTGTGGGCCCGCTCGGCTCCGTGGTCGTGCGCGCGGTGCCGGTCCAGCTGGCGTTCCAGGGTCATGTCGCCGAGGTGCCGGGCCGCCACCGCGTGCTCCCTGGCCTCGGTGGTGCCGTCGGGCGCGTCGTTCTCCAGGGACCAGCCGAGCCGGGTGATGCGCCAGGGGCGCGAGCGGCCGGGCATGGGGCCCGCCTCCTCCACGAAGCCGTACTTGGCGAGCTGGCGGAGGTGGAAGGAGCAGGTGGTGGGGGTCTCGTCGATCAGTTCGCCGGCCTGGGTCGCCGTCAGTGCCCCCCGGAGCGTGAGGACCTCGATGAGGGCGAGCCGTACGGGGTGGGAGAGCGCCCGCATGGAGGCCGGATCGGTGAGGCGGCGAGGTGATCGCTCGGGGGTTTCGTTCGGCTGCTGCATGTAATGAGAGTGTTCTCTCGATAGAAGTCTGTCAATAGGGCGGGGCAGCTCTCGGGGCATCCGGACAGCGGGGTGCGTCGGTATCCGGCCACACCTGCCCATCTGGGCCGATATCTGTTGACCCATTGACGTGAACATCTCTAGAGTTCCCCGTGGCCTGCGCGAATTCCTGGGGGGGAGTCGAGAACCGTGGTGCAATCCGGACCAGGACCAAGAGTCGAGTACCGCGTTCTCAGCCCACTCGAAGCCACCGTCGACTCCACCCCGCTCAATCTCGGCGGCATCCGCCAGCAGACCGTGCTGGCCACCCTCCTCCTCGACGCCAACCGCGTCGTCGGCGTCGACCGGCTCGTCCGAGCCGTCTACGAGGAGGCCCCGCCGGCCACCGCCCGCGCCCAGCTCCAGATCAGCGTCTCCGCCCTCCGTCGCCTCTTCGGCAACCACGGGGTCTCCGACGTCATCACCACCCACCCGCAGGGCTACATGGTCCGCGCCGCCGACGAGAACCTCGACGCCCTCCACTTCCGCGGACTCGTCGGCAGGGCGCGCAGGCTCCGCGACGCCGGGCAGCGGGAGGAGGCCGCCGCCACGTACCGCCAGGCGCTCGGGCTCTGGCGCGGGGTCGCCCTCGAAGGGATGTACAGCGAGGTCGTCCGCTCCGGCGCGGGCAAGCTCACCGAGCAGCGGACCGCCGCCGCCGAGGAGTGCATCCAGCTGGAGCTGGCACTCGGCAAACACAGCGCGCTCGTCGGCGAACTCCTCGGCCTCGTGGACGAGTTCCCGCTCCGTGAGCGGCTGCGCGGACAGCTCATGCTGGCGCTCTACCGCTCCGGGCGACAGGCCGAGGCCCTCCAGGTCTACCGGGACACCCGCCAGTGGATGATCGACGAACTCGGTGTCGAACCCGACCCGCGCCTCAAACGCCTCGAACACTCCATCCTCGCCACGGACCCCCGGCTCGACCTCCCCGGCACCCGCAAGGCCGCCGCCCCCGAGGCCCCGGAGACCGCCACCGCGGCAGCCGCTCCCGCCGCGCCCGTACCGGAGATGCTCCCCGCCGACATCGCCGACTTCACCGGCCGTGACGACCTGGTCGCCGGCATCAGGGAACGGCTGCTGCTCTGCTCCCACGACCAGTCCCGGCTGGCCGTGCCGATCGTCTCCATCGTCGGCAAGGCCGGTGTCGGCAAGACCGCGATGGCCGTCCACGTGGCCCACGAGGTCGCCGCCGAGTTCCCCGGCGGGCAGCTCTTCGCCGACCTGCACGGCGGCGCCCCCGACATGGTCGGCCCCGCCCAGATCCTCGAACGCTTCCTCCGCGCCCTCGGCGTCAGCGGCACCGCCATCCCCGACGGCCTGGAGGAACGGGCCGAGATGTACCGCGCGCTGCTCGCCGAGCGCCGCATGCTGATCGTCCTCGACAACGTCGCCGGCGAGAGCCAGATCAAACCGCTCCTGCCGGGCAAGCCCACCTCGGCGGTCATCGTCACCAGCCGCCGCCACATCGGGAGCCTCGCCGGAGCCGTCCGCGTCGACGTCACCACCTTCGGGCCCGCGCAGTCCGCCGAACTCCTCGGCCGCATCACCGGTGCCGAACGTGTCGAGGCCGAACCCGAGGCCACCGCCGACCTCGCCGAACTCTGCGGCCACCTCCCGCTCGCTCTGCGCATCGCGGGCGCCCGGCTCGCCGCCCGCCCCCACTGGGAGGTCGCGGAGCTGGTCGAGCGCCTGGAGGACGAGACCCGCAGGCTCGACGAGCTGAACTACGCGGACGTCGGCATCCGGGCCAGCCTCTCCCTCACGTACGACAGCGTGAGCGAGGACGCCCGGCGGCTCTTCCGCCGGCTGGCCGTCGTCGAGGAGGGCCCGTTCTCCGCGTGGACCGGCATGGCGCTGCTCGACCTCTCCGAGGCGCCGGTACGGGACCTGATCGACGAACTCTCCGACGCACAGCTCGTGGACACCGCGGGAACCGCGACCGGCCGCCACTCCCAGTACCAACTGCACAACCTCATCCGGGTCTTCGCCCGCGAACGGCTCGCCGACGAGGAGACCGTGGAGGCGCGCGAGGCCGCCCTGACCCGGGTGCTCGGCTGCTTCCTCTTCCTGATGACCGAGGCACGGCACCGCGAGTACGGGCAGGACGTGCTGATCCGCAGCCATGACGTGCCCCTTCATCCGCTGCCCGACAGAACCGTGGACCGCATCCTGGCCGAGCCCCTCCAGTGGTTCTCCCGGGAGCGCCAGATGCTGCTCCCGAGCGTCCGGCAGGCCGCCATGATGGGGCTCACCGCGCACTGCTGGGGTCTCGCCGTCACCGCGGTGACGTTCCTGGAGACCCATGTACGGCTCGACGACTGGCGCGACACCCACGAGGTCGCCCTCGCCGCCGCCCGCAAGGGCGGTGACCTGCTCGGCCAGGCCGCCACGCTCCAGTCCCTCGGTTCGCTCGCCGTGACGAAGCAGAACTTCGCCGCAGCCGAGACCCACTTCCGGCGCTCCGCCGAGATCTTCGACGGCATCGGTGACGCGCTCGGCTCCGCCCTCGCCGCCCGCGGCCTGGGCTACCTCGCCCGGCTGCACGGCCGTGCCGAGGAGGCGACCGCCCACTACGAGGCGGCCCTCAAGGTCTTCCGCGAGAGTGACGGCACCGTCGCCGTCGCCTACGTCCTGCACAACCTCGCCCAGCTCAGGCTGGGCAGCGGCGACGAGGACGCCGCCGGGCCGCTCCTCGACGAGGCCCTCCGGCTCAGCCGGGAGGGCCGTGGCCGCCGCGTCGAGGCGCAGGTGCTGCACCGGATGGGCCAGACCCGCCTGGAGCGCGGCGAGTACGACGAGGCCCTGGAGGCCTTCACCCAGGTCCACGAGGTGGTCCGGCTCATCGGCGACCACACCGGCGAGGCGTACGCCCTGCACGGCATCGGCTCCGCCCGGTTCCGCCGGGGCGAGACCGCCGAGGCCGCCGACGCGCTGCACCGCGCCCTCGTCCTCGCCGAGGCCTCCGACGAACGCCTCGTCATGGGCCGGACCCTGGTGACGCTCGGCGAACTGGCGCTCGCCACCGGGGAGCCGGGCCTGGCCGTGGCCCATCTGACGCGGGTGCTGCCGATGTTCCGGCAGATGGAGACCCCCGCCCAGGAGGCCGGCGCGCTGGTCCTGCTGCACGCCGCCCACGTGGTGGCCGGCGACCCCGAGGCAGCGGGACGGGCCCTGGCCGACGTACGGGAGCTGACGGCCACGATGGCCCCCGAGGCGGCGGGCCGCGTCCTCGCCCGCCTCACGGAGACGGCGGACCGGGACGCGGTGGCCGCGGCGGGCTGAGCCGGTGACGGGCCGGCCCGTGGGGGCCGGCGCGACGGTCGTGGCGGTCACGACGGGCTCAGGACCGCCGCGTACCGGTGGGGCGAGAAGGTGAGCGTCACCCGGTGTCCCGCCCCCTCCTCCGAGGCGCGGAAGGTGGCCGTCACCTCGGGATACCCGGGGGTCATACCCAGGCCGGCGAAGTACCGGTCGACGTCGAAGACGATCCGGTAGACCCCCCGGTGCCCGCCCGCGTGGCCCCATTCTTCGATCCGGCCCTCCTCGTCCGTCCTGCGCTCGGCGAGCAGCACCCACTCGTTGTCGAGGAGCGATTCGAGGCGGGCGTTCAACCCGACGGCGCTGCGTCCGTGGGCGCTCTCCAGTGCTTCCGCGATGACGTTCAGCATGCTCAACCCACCTGCTCGTTCTCGTTCTCAGGGGTCCGGGACGGGGTGAGGAAGGCACGGAGCACCTTCGCGACCTTCTCGATGGCGGGCAGCTCCGTCATCATCGCCCCGTGGTCGCCGGGCGTCCGCTCCACCACGGGCGCGGTGGTGTGGAGCGCCTGCCAGTGGCCGAGGTACTCGGCGAGGTCGCGCTCGTTCGCGACGGAACCCTCCTGGCTGAAGGCGACCTCGTCGCTCACGAACAGCACGGCGGGGGCGGCCGACACCTCGGGCCGGTGGCCGAGCAGGGCGTCGAGGAGCAGACCGAGGGTCTCGTACGGCAGCCACTCGTCGAGTCCGACCGAGTCCGCCGGCACCTCCAGGGGGCCGGTGAGCGAGCGGAGTTCGGCCTCCAGGGCAGCTCTGCTCTCCGGATCTGCGTCCTGGCCGCGCGCCCACAGTTCCGCCGCCCGGCGGTACAGCTCGACGCCGGGCCGCAGCCGCTGCTCCAGGCGCGGGCCGTGGACGGGCGGTTCCACCAGGAAGACCGTGGCGGTCTCGGCCGCTCCCTGGCGGGCGATCTCATGGGCGACGACACCGCCGAGCGACCAGCCGAGGATGTGGTAGGGCCCTTCGGGCTGTACGGACTTGACGGCCTGCCAGTACCGCTCGGCGATGGCCCGGATGTCCCGCAGCGGCAGTTCGGAGCGGTCCATGCCGACGGCCTGGATGCCGTACGTGGTGCAGTCGGCGCGCAGCAGACGGGCGAGCTGCCCGTAGGCGTTCGGGGTGCCGCCGCTGGCGTGGACGCAGAACACGGTCGGGAGCGCGGGGTCGGCCGGGCCGGCCGACAGCTTGTAGACGAGGGGGTCGGAGCCGTCCTGCCCGGAGCTGTGGAGCCCGGTGAGGTCGGTCCCGGCCCCGAGGGCGGCGGCCAGTTCGGCGGCGGTCTGCCACTGCATGATCTGCCGCACGGTCACGTCCAGGCCGGCGTTCCGCAGGCGCTTCGCGGCCTTGGTGGCGAGGAGGGAGTGGCCGCCGAGGTCGAAGAAGTTGTCGTGGATGCCGAGGGGGGTGTTGAGGGTTTCGGCCCAGATCGTGGTGATGGTGGTCTCGGTGGGGGTGCGGGGCGGGGTGTGGCTGGTGGTGTTGCCGGTGGTGGGGGTGGGGGCGGGGAGGGCGCGGCGGTCGACCTTGCCGTTGGGGGTGGTGGGGAGTTTGGCGAGGTGGACGAAGTGGTTGGGGACCATGTAGTCGGGGAGGTGGGTGCGGCAGTGGGCGCGGAGGTCGCTGGAGGTGTGGGGGGTGTTGGTGGGGGTCGTGTAGTAGGCGGTGAGCCGCTTGTCGCCGGGGGTGTCCTCTCGGACGGTGACGGTGGTGAGGTTGATGTGGGGGTGGTTGGTCAGGGTGGCCTCGATCTCTCCGAGCTCGATGCGCAGGCCACGGATCTTGACCTGGTTGTCGATCCGCCCCAGGTACTCGATGGTCCCGTCGGGGAGCCAGCGGACGAGGTCGCCGGTGCGGTAGGCGCGGGTGGGCTCGGCCGTGTGGTGGGTGGTGGTGAAGCGGTCGGTGGTGAGCTCGGGGCGGTTGAGGTAGCCGCGGGCGAGGCCGGGGCCGGTGATCCACAGCTCGCCGGGGACGCCGATGGGGGCCAGGCCGCCGTGCCGGTCCACGACAAGGTTGCCGGTGTTGGAGATCGGCCGGCCGATCGGCATGGTCGTCATGTCCGGCCGGTTCTCGTCCACCACGAAGCAGGTCGCGAAGACGGTCGCCTCGGTGGGCCCGTATCCGTTGATCAGGGTGCCGGGGGCGTACGGCCCCGACACCAGGGCGTCGGCGACCGCGCGGTCCACGGCCTCACCGCCGTACATCACCGTCTTCATCCCGGCCACCAGGTCCGGCCGCTCGGACACGTGCTGGTTGAACAGCGGGGCCGTCAGCCAGGCGACCGTCACCCGGTCCCGGCGGAACGCCGCGGCGAGCGCGTCGGAGTCGGACAGCTCCTCCTTGTCCACGACGGCGAGCGCCGCGCCCGTGATGAGGGCGCCCCAGCACTCGTACGTGAACACGTCGAAGCAGTAGTTGCACGTCTGCGAGACGACGTCCTCGGCGCCGATCGTGTTGAACCAGTTGTTGATCAGCAGCCGGCAGACGGAGCGGTGCTCGATCTGCACGCCCTTCGGGGTGCCCGTGGAGCCGGAGGTGTAGATGACGTACGCGAGGTCCCGGGGCCCGGTCGGGGTGACCGGGTCGTGTGCGGGGAACGCGTCGAAGTCGAACCGGTCGAGGGCGAGCAGCGGCGTGGGGGTGTGGTCGAGGCGGCCGGTGAGCCCCGAGTGGGTGAGGACGAGCGGGGTCTCGCTCTCCTCCAGCATGAAGGCCAGCCGGGAGGCCGGGGTGTCGGGGTCCAGCGGGACGTACGCGCCACCGGCCTTGATCACCGCGAGCAGCGCGGTGATCATGTCGACCCCGCGGTCCAGGCAGAGCGCGACGAGGGTGTCGGTGGTGACGCCCCGGTCGATGAGGTGGTGGGCGAGCCGGTTGGCCCGCTCGTTGAGCTGCCGGTAGGTGAGGGTCGCGTCGTGGTGGACGACGGCGAGGGCGTCCGGGGTGAGCGCGGCCCGCTGCTCGAAGAGGCGGTGGACGGTGGTGTCGTCGGCGTAGTCGACGGTGGTGTCGTTGAAGTCGTCGAGGATCTGGTGCTGTTCGGCCGGGGTGAGCAGCTGGACGTCGCCGACGCGGCGCTCGGGGTCGCGGCAGACGTCGGCGAGGGCGGTGAGGAAGTGACCGGTCAGCCGCTCGATCGTCTCCGTGTCGAAGAGCTCCGTCGCGAAGGTCGCCTCACCGGACAGGGTTCCGTCCGACTCCTCCGTCAGGAAGACGGAGACGTCGAACTTCGAGGTCCGCCCCGAGGTCTGGAGCAGTTCGACCGTCGTCCCCGGCAGGCTCCAGTCCTGCACCGGCAGGTTCTGCAGGGCGAACATCGACTGGATCAGCGGGTTGCGGCTGAGGTCGCGGTCGGGGGTGAGGTCTTCGACGAGGCGTTCGAAGGGGAGGTCCTGGTGGGCGTAGGCGTCGAGGGTGGTCT